>JAIFKL010000250.1 GCA_020049595.1 Desulfobacteraceae bacterium | reverse complement strand
TGATTTTTCCGGCTGCAATGGCATTGCCGATTCCGCGCACCGTGACCTGAAACGAGCCGTTCGCTCCCATGGAAGTATCCAGACCCGGAATCAGCGTCAGCGCATCCCAGACCGTATGAAGTCCCCGTTCTTCCAGTTCCGAACCCTGAAGGACATTGACAATTCCGGGGGCCAGGTCCGCATCCATCTCGGTTTTGGTCGCAATCTCGGTCAAAACAACAGCTTCCGCCCGAATCCATCTGAGTTCCTGTTCAAGCGAGGGGTCAATGTCTTTTTCTTTTGAGCCGGATGCTTGTTCGCAAAAAACCGGGGATGCAGCCGCCATCGTAAAGATGAATAAAGAAAAAATCGAAATCGCAGTTTTCATCACTTTCCTCCTTTAGTTATGGGGTTCGAGGTTCGGGGTGAGGCCTCGAACCCCTCACCTCGAACCCCTCACCTTAATTAATTAAAATCGTAAGAGAGTTTTACCCAGCCTTCCCGTCCGGGCTGGGGATAATCATCCGGGTACATGAGAAAGCCGGATGGGTAGCTCACATCCGCATCAAAAAGATTTCTGACGCCTGCCTGAAACATCAGCCCTTTTATAAAAAAATTCTTTTTAGTACCTGTAATATCAAGCGTATCCCTGCCTCTTTCTCTGTCGGAAGTCGCAAGCAGAGAGCGGTTGTATTTGTCCACATGGCGATATTGGAGCGACAGGCTGCAATCACGGCGGGGACTGTAAACAAGCCCTGCATTTCCCAGCCATTTGCCCGTTGCCCGGATTGCATCGCCTGTCTCGCTGTCTTTGACATCAGAATAGGAAATATTGGCATCCAGCATCAGAAAAGGTTTGATTTTCCAACTTATTTCCATCTCTACGCCTTTGGCGTCCGCACCTGCGACATTTCTGTATTTGGCGCTGCCTTTCTGAATAATCAGATCATCGAGTTCGGAGTAAAATGCCGTGAAACCGGCTCGGAATGCCTCACTTTTATAGATATATCCGATTTCTGATGTTTGCACGGTTTCGGAACTCATATCGGGATTTCCCTGAACCGAGGGATTGTTTTTTGAATACATCTCGACAAAAGCAGGCGGACGGAAAGCCTCCGCATACTGCGCCTTGAAAATATGGCGTTCCGAAAGCCGGAAAACGCCGGCGATTCTCGGCGTCAGGCTGTCTCCGGCATCATCATAATGGTCATATCTGAGACCCGCGGTAAAAGCAAGCTGCTTGCTGAAATCAAACTGATCCTGAATAAACATGCTGAAAATATTACGACTTTTGCCATCTTCAATCCAGTTGGCTTCTCCGTCAAACCGCTGCATCTCCGAAAGCGGCTCTCCGGTCAGTATATCGTAATTCAAATCAGAATAAGCATTTCTTATTTTTGCATATTCATACTCAGCCCCGAACAGCAGCGTGTGATGTCTCCATTCTTTAAATTGAAAATCCATGCCCGCGTACATGCTCTGTTCTCTGTAATACGGCGCAATGATCATGCCGTCTTCATATACGGCAAAACCCGGAGGATACATATATAATCTGTCTATATTCCAGACATAACGGGTCCAGCCCACACGGAGTTTGGGTTGCAGAAATGTCAGTATTTCCGGCTTCCATCTTGCTTCTGCCATAGAGAAATCTTCTTTATAAACCATCCGATCATTGGGCGGCGGCAGAATGACCATTTCGCCGAAATAATCTCCGTGATCCTGGGAAACCCACTGAGCCAGAACTGAAAAATCCTTATACTCCAGATTCAGCAAGGCATCCATCTGCCTGCGGCTGTCGTTTATCTGCCCCGGTGCTTGGGAAATGTCCGCCATGCCCTCTGTATAGAGATAGTCGGAGTCGGCGCTTGCATCTGAACGTCCTCTTTCCCATTCTGCGGCATTCAGACTGATCTTGAAATCCTGCTCCGGCAGTGTATATGAGCAGATACCGCCGCCTGTGTAAGCGTCAAATCTGGCGTAACGCCCGAATATCCGGTTTCCCGAATGCCGCGTGATGACATTTATCAGACCGGTGTATGCGCCTTTTCCGTAAAGCGCGGCACCGGGTCCTCGGATAAATTCTATCCGTTCCACCTGCTCGACGGGAATAGAATACACGGACTCAGCTTCACCGCTGAAAGTGCTGTTTACGGGAACATTGTTCAGCATGATTTTCACTTTTCCGACTGCAATCACATTGCCGACGCCCCGCACCGTGACCTGAAGCGAGCCGTTTGCTGTTACGGAGGTGTCTATCCCCGGAATCAGGTTCAGCGCATCCCAGACCGTATGGATTCCCCGCTCTTCCAACTCGGTTCCCTGTAGGACAGTGACAATTCCGGGTGCCAGGTCCGCATCCATTTCGGTTTTTGTCGCAATATCGGTTAAAACAATGGCTTCCGCCCGAATCCACCTGAGTTCCTGTTCAAGTGCGGCGTCAATGTCTTGTTCTTTCGAGTCGGATGCTTGTTCGCAAAAAACCGGGGATGCAGCCGCCATCGTAAAAACCAATAAAGATAAAATCAAAATCACGGCTTTCATCATCATTTTTCTCCTTAGTTGAATTTTGTTGTGTCAAAAAAGATAAAAATGCAATTGTCTGTAATGATCAGGATACTTAATATCACAAATTAAAACAAATTCACAAGGGAAAATTTGATGCGAAGAACATCGGTCTTTTCAGATCGTAAAGCGCCCCTGCTGAAAACACCCGGCTGAAAATAGATAAATCGCTCAAACCGCCTGAAAAGCGCCCGGCTAAAATCAGATACGGAGAACACTGTTTTTGACAGCGATTTGGTATCAGATGTGCAAAAGAAAGCTTTTTTATAGAAAAATCTTTGCGTACTTTGCGAGAACCTTTTTATTTCTCGCAAAGCACGCAAAGGGCGCAAAGTAGGGGCACGCCGCCGGCGTGCCTCTGCCGGAATGGAATCTCTGCGGACTTTGCGTACTTTGCGAGAAATCTTTTCAAAGCCGCTTTAATCTCTCGCAAAGACGCAAAGATCGTAAAAAAGAGCCTGTATAGTGATCCGGAGCGGAGGATTTCCCTGTCATGATTTGAAACTTTGCGAAAATAATTCCGGCAGGTCAGACGAGGCGAGGAGTTGCGGGGTTTTGGAAAACCCCGCAACTTTAGGTTTACTACTTATGCGGATACTTCTTCTTTAATCGTTACAGCAAGTTTGAACAGCACAGACAATATGAAAAATCCTGTGGCATAGACGCCCAGCGTAATAATAATTTCCGGAATTGTGGGAACGTATTCGCTTACATGGTGCATGGGGTTCGGCACAAAACCGCCGGAGATCATGCCGAGTCCTTTGTCAATCCACGTTCCGACAAACACAAACACGCAGGCAACCGCCAGAACGCCTTCCTGTTTCCGGCTTGCGGGAATGACTAACAGGATAATTGCCAGCAGCATCAGTGTCAGCGATGTCCACATCCAGGGCACCAGAACGCCGTGTCCGTGAAGCCCCGCAAAAAGATAGATGAAATGATCTTTATGCTCCGGGATGTTGCTGTAAAAAACCGTGAACACTTCACAGGCAAAGAAAAATACATTCAGAATAATGGCATAGGTCACGATTTTGGCAAGCGACTGAATCTGTTCTTTGCCCGGATCAAATTTCGAGATTTTGCGGATCAGCAGGCAGAGCAGAATCAGAAAAGAGGGACCCGCGGCAAACGCCGAAGACAGAAATCGGGGTGCCAGAATTGCGGTGAGCCAGAATCCTCTTCCCGGAAGACCGCAGTACAGAAAAGCTGTGACCGTGTGAATGCTCACTGCCCAAGGCACTGAAAGGTAAATAAAAGGTTTGATCCACGCCGGGGGCGCAACCTGATTGCGCTCCGCTTCCAGCACGTTCCAGCCGATGACAATGTTCAGCAGCAGGTATCCGTTCAGCACGATCATATCCCAGAACAGGATAGAGCCGGGCGTCGGGTTCAGAATCACGTTGAATGCCCGCATGGGCTGTCCCAAGTCGGCAATGATGAACATCAGACACATGCTCACCGATGCGACTGCCAGAAACTCGCCCAAGATCGTAATCTTGCCGAAGGCTTTGTAGTTATGGAGATAATAGGGGATCACCAGCATGACTGCCGATGCCGCGACACCGACGAGAAAGGTAAACTGGGCAATATAGAATCCCCAGGAAACATCCCTGCTCATTCCTGTGACTCCCAGACCGAACTTCAACTGCCACAGGTAGCAGAGAAAACCGACGCCGATAACCGAAGCCAGCGCGATCATCCAGCCGTAATATCTTTTCGTTCCTTTAAATGCGATTTCAAGCATAAAATCACCTCATATAAGATGAAAATTGACGATTAAAAGATCAGCCACGAATGGACACAAATTTTACCACGACAGGTATTTTAGGAGTTAAGCAGTTGCTCCCCAAAGGGGAGGGGAGTATTTACTCCCCCTCTCCTTCGGAGAGGGGGTAGGGGGGAGAGGTGGGGGTGAGGTATCTTTTTCATAACTTCTTTTTTTCTTTCGTGTTTTTCGTTTCTTTCGTGCTATTCGTGGTAAAAAATTTGTGTTCATTCGTGGCGAAAAAATATAATCCTCAATCTTCAATCAGACAATATAGTAAACAGTCGGTCCCGTCCCCAGCCCGTCTTTGCGGCGAATGGTGAAATTCGACGCCAGAAGTTTTCTGACTTCAGATTCCGGATCATACAGGTCGCCGAATGCAATCGCGCCGTTGGACGCCTCTACGCACGCCGGCATTTGCCCCACTGCCAGCCGTTCCGCACAGAAGTTGCATTTTTCCACAACGCCTTTCATCCGGGTGGGAAATTCGGGATTCCGCTCTTCTGCTTTGATAAAAGGACGGGGATCCCTGAAATTGAAACTTCTGGAGCCGTAAGGACAGGCTGCCATGCAGAACCGGCACCCGATACAGCGGTGAAAATCCATCACGACAATCCCGTCTTCCCGCTTGAATGTCGCCTTTGTGGGACAAGCCCTTACACAGGGCGGATCCTCGCAATGGTTGCAAAGCACGAGAAAAGGCAGATGCTTGATTCTTTCATTGAGAAAGGGTTCACCGCCGGTCGGAAAAGCATGGTTATATTCTTCCTCCCATATCCATTTGATCACATGCCGCCGGTTGTCTTCTTTAAATTCGGGATTCTCTTTGTCCATAAAATCCGGAACATTGTGGATTTTATGACAGGCTTCGATGATCGGCTCCAAATCCGCTCCGGACTTGAATTTGCGGGTGTCAATGACCATTGCCCATTGCTTTGCGGTCAGAGCTTTTTCACCTTTTCTGATTTCAGGCTGGGCTTTTGCCGCTTCGCCGTGGGAGTCACCCGAAGCAAACACGTCCAAAACAGGCTTGGCACCGGCAACACCCAGCGCTGAAATTCCGGCTATTTTCAAAAAGCGTCTTCTGCTGTTTTCCATCACTTTTTTGCCTCCTTCGGGTTATCAATGTGGCAATCCCAGCAGTAAGGGGCTACCGAAACATAATTGTGGCATTTGTCACAAAATTCGGCTTTGTTTGAGTGGCAGTCCAAACAGGTGTTGGAAAGACTCATGCTGTATTCCTTTCCGCTTTCGTTCACATAAGTCCTGTCGGCATTCCGCACCACGCGTTCTCTCCAGATATCCAGAAGCTGCATGTGTCCGGCTTTCATTTCTTCTTTGGACATCACGCAGGTTTTCTCGGCTTTTGCCTTTTCTGTCAGTTTCAGTTCGGGAGCGGGAGCGGCTTTTCCGAGATTGTACCAGAAAGGAAACGTGATCAGGATCACAAATATGACCAGACCGGCAACCACCTTGCCTTTATCGTACATTTGTTTATTGCTCGCCATTATTCCTCCATTCCCGGCAACGGTTCACCGCGCAGGTTTGTTTCTCTTTCTTTTTCTCCGGGCAGGATCAGAGCGTTTGCCACCAGTTCCGTCAGACCGGTCACTCCCACGCCGGGAACCCAGTAATCCATGAGCGGGGGCAAAACAGCCCTGTCAATTGCACACACACAGGCAAGCATGTTCACGCCGTGTTTCTGATGCACATATTTGACCGCATTGGCGCGGGGCAGACCGCCGCTGAGTCTCAGTTCCATATCCTCGCCTGCGTTCAGACCGGAGCCGGAGCCGCAGCAGAAGGTATTTTCCCGAATGGTGTTGGGCGGCATTTCATAAAAATGCTTGCAGACGTTTTTAATGACATACCGGGGTTCGTCAAGCAGTCCCATGCCTCTTGCAGGGTTGCAGGAATCATGGAATGTTACTTTCACATTGTCATTTCTGCCCGGATCCAGATCAAGCTTGCCGTGCTTGATAAGGTCTGCCAGAAATTCGGCAATATGAACCATTTTCGTTCCCCGGGAACTCTCAAATTTCGTGCCGGTAATGGGAGAAACCGGCTCTTCCAGAAAATCCGCCGGACCGTTCATCGTGTCCATGTACTGATGAATCACCCGCCACATGTGGCCGCACTCGCCGCCGAGAATCCATTTGACACCCAGACGCTTGGCTTCGGCATACATTTTGGAATTGAGCCGTTTCATGGTTTCATGGGAGGTGAAAAAACCGAAATTTCCGCCTTCAGATGCGTAGGTACTCCATGTAATGTCAAAGCCGTATTTTTCCCGCAGATAATGGAACAGAAGCATATAGCCCATACAGGTATAAGTTCCGGGATCGGCAAACACATCGCCTGAAGGGGTGATAAACAGAATATCCGCGCCTTTTCTGTTGAAACTGGGTTCCACCTTGATGCCCGTGATTTCCTCGAGATCATCCACAAAGAATTCCAGCATGTCTTTGAAGGCGTGAGGCTGAATGCCCAGATGGTTTCCGGTGCGGAAACAGTTGGCAACAGGCGTGGCAATCCAGTCAATGTTCAGACCCAGCAGATTGAGCAGTTCTCTGGCGATGATGGTGATTTCAGCCGTGTCAATACCGTAAGGACAGAAAACCGAGCAGCGCCGGCATTCCGTACACTGAAAGAAATAATACCACCATTCTTTAAGCACTTCCGTTGTCATGGGTCTTGCGCCTGCAACCTTGCCGAAAATCTTTCCGGCTGTTGTAAAATCATTTCTGTAAATCGAGCGGAGCAGTTCCGCGCGCAGCACAGGCATGTTTCTGGGATCGCCGGTGCCGATAAAAAAATGACATTTGTCCGCGCACGCGCCGCATCTGACGCAAATATCCATGAATATTTTAAAAGAGCGGAACTTGTCGAGCCGTTCCCGAATGCCTTCAAAAATGATCTGTTTCCAGTTTTCAGGCAGCTTCCAGTCATCTTCCACAGGATTCCACTGCCTTGCATAAGGAAGGCTCAAATATTCAACACTTTTCGGGTTCGCGGCATAACAATACATCCCCTTTCTGATGTTGACAGGCGTATCCATCCATCCTGTAGCAGGGGGTCTGTGGTCTGTTCTTGCCAACAATTCGTCCGGTTTGAGAAGATCATCTGCCATTATTTTACAGCTCCTTTTCCACCGGGAGTCCGGCCTCTATCATTTTTTCTCTGAATTCTTCTTCGTATTCTTCATAACTATGAACTTTGACAGGATAATTCCAGGGATTGACATGCCGCTGCGTGCGGCTGTTGTTTGCCAGATTTCTGGTGGGACTCATAAATATTCCGCCTAAGTGCATCAGCTTGCTGAAGGGGAAATATGCCAGCAGGACGCTCACAAAAAAAAGATGCACATAAAAAATACCGCTGACATTTTTCGGAATACTCGGATGAAAAGTGACCAATCCCATGGTAAACTCTTTAATTCCCACAATATCTTCTTTCAGAAAATAGCGCATCAGGATACCGCTCAGGGCGATGCCGATAATCAGAAAAAGGGGAAAAAAATCAGCCGCAAGCGAAATGTACTTCACTTGGGGAATGACGATTCTTCTGAGCAGCAGATAAATTGTCGCAGCCAGAAGCACGAGACCTGAAAGGAAAATTCCCGGCAGTCCGATTTGAAGAAAATCGGTTATAAATTCTACGCGGAAAAAGCTGTCAAGCTGTTCCACCCACTGGACCCAGAAGGGAACCGGTTCGGCAAAAAACCTCAGATGCCGTACCACCACCGCCAGAAAAGCCCAGTGAAAGGCAAGCGCGCCGAGCCACAGCCATTTTTCCCAGATGTAGGAAAATCTGTTTCCTTCGTTGAAATGAAACTTCAGGTTTCTGAACAACGAGCGGAAAAACAAAATTTCCAGGATCATCCGAATCACAACCGCGCCGGTTGTCGCGGGATTGTCAATCACCGCCGGCTTGATCCATGGAAGCGATTTCTGCTGACCGCATGTGGACGGAATACGGAACGGAACCGGCGACTGCGCCCAGTTCACTATCCGCCAGACAAATCCCACGGTGAAGACGGCTATAGCCGCATAAGGGATGACAACACCGAACAGGACATGAAGTCCTGCCGCTTCAACCCCTGCGTAAGCCAGCAGAAAAAGTACAATAACCGCTACCAGAGAAAACATGTACTTTGCATTCATTCACATCACCTCATTCTATTGTATTAACAACAAAAACTAAGTTTTTGTCAAGTCCCCGGTTCTTCTTCCCAGTCTGCCACCAGACCTGCTCTGTGAAATGCAACAAATGTTCTGTTTCTGACTTCATTCGCTTTGATTTCATAGACTTTTTCCCTGCACCCCATATATATGTCAAAGGCAATCAGTGCAAGGTCGTCAATCTTTGATTCAAACAGCAGCATATCCGCCTGCAATGTTTTATCTTGCTGAATTTCTTTTGCTGTCTGTTCCCGGACAATTTTTTTCAGAAAAAAGACAAAGCTCACGGCTTTGGAAGCAGAAAAATCCTGAAGCGCCCGGATGCGGATGATCGGATCAAGGAAGGAGTTGACAGTCTCATAATCCATTCTGTCATTTATTTCATCAAAAACTGCTTTCAATCCCTGCGATAAACTGTTTCCCACCGGATTGGCAAAAGCATCTTTCTGACTTTTCAAAAATCTTGATGTATCAAGCTGATAGGTGTTCACCACGCTGTCAAACCATTGTCCGACAATGGCTGTTTCTTTTTTTTTCAAGAGGTCTTTAAGGCTCATGCCTGCCTTTCGTATTTTCAAAGTTAAGATATTTCTGAAAAAATACTTTTTGTTAGTGCAGTTTTTAAATAAATCAGCCGCAATTGTTGGAAGCGAAATGCTAAATTCTCTCTGAAAAACAAATCCCGTTGCCATAATTTTAAGTGACCTGCTATAAACAATTTACAGGTTCATGTCAAGAACAAATAAAAAAATAAAATGCGGAGCTGCCGCGAACCGTGTTTTTTTTGCCACGAATGAACACAGATTAATCACGAATAAAACACGAATGGTGTGTATTTTTTTACACCCATAGGAGAGTATAAAAATCTACATGAATTATAGAGAATTATATTTTATTCGTTCTCTATTCGTGTCTCATTTGTGATACATTCGTGTTCATTCGTGACAAAAAAAACATGGCGAAAAAAGACATGATTAGCGATAGGCTTTCTTCCATGGCTGCTTTCGGATTTCCTGATAATCAGCCAATGCAAGATAAAATGCCCCTGCCGCCAGTTCCGCACAGTGGATATGATCCGGAGGCAGGGTTTCCAAAAATTCTGCAATTTTTTCAGGCGTGATTTCCCATGCCTGTTCCAATGTTTTTCCTTCAGCCAGATGCGCCACAGTGTTGGCGCAGGCATTGGTGTTCATGCAGCCGTAAACCTGAAAAGAAACCGAGCGGATATGATTTTCCCGGCACGTCAGAAACATTTCGACCGTATCGCCGCAGTCGCCTGTTTTTTTACCGTAGCCGTCAGGATGTGCGATGCTTTCATGCCTGTCGGTCCGAAGCGCCATTTCTAAAAAATGCAGGGAATGATCCTGCCAAAAATTATGTTCCTGTTTTTGCTGTTCTGTCTGTTCCATAATGTTGCCTTAAAAATATTGCCTTTAAGTCTGATTTTAACCACGTCCCCTTTTCTTAAAGAGGGACAGGGGATTTTTCTGTTTCAGATAATAAAAAAAAGGTCAGCCGCGTAGGGTATCTAACAAAAAATTCACGGACAACCCATAGGGGGCTGTCCGTTGCAATGTCGAGTCAGAATTTTTCTATAAAATAAAATCAGCAAATTTTTTGATGAGAAACAACGAAGGGGATAATATAGGCAGGAATCATTTCAGGAGAGATATGTTCTTCTGTTGAAGAAGAAAACTCGGCGAATTTTCTTTGTAATCGTCGTACAGACAGTATTTCAATTCCTACAAGTTCGCCGTTTTTATCTATGTCCTCAACAAATAATTCATCTTCTGATTCTATACTCTTTTCAATTTCATTGCCTGAAAATGCAATATAAGCTAACCCATTTTCTTTATTGTATGTTATATGCGGATACATAATTATTTATCTTAATATTGACCTTATTAAATGTTGTGCATTGTGGTGGAGCTGAAGGGAATCGAACCCTTGGCCTCTTGAATGCCATTCAAGCGCTCTCCCATCTGAGCTACAGCCCCTCATGTTTGAAACGCCTTTTAGCAGGAAGATTGGGGCTTGTCAACACCAAATCACAGTCAGACTTCAAATTCTTTTTAACTATCAGATATTTTGATTGATTGTTATTTATGACGAAATTTTGTGTTTCCCGGCGGCGGGACGCATCCGTCTTTTTTTAAGAGATTGTCATTCCTGCGGAAGCAGCACCTTGTAATGAAGGGATGTGTCCTGCTTTCGCGGGAATGACAGAGTGAGGAAGGAATACCCTGAAATTTTTATCAATTATATATCGAAATGGGGAGAACTTCAATCTTTACGTTTTTGACTCCCTGAACTGCTTTTGCAGCTTCTTCCAGATCGCCTGACAGCCGCGTTGCAAAATCAGTCAGATGCGACTGGTTGACCCTTGCTTTGAGACAGACTGCCCCGTCATCGGCAAGAACTTCAATGTTGGGAGTCATTTCAATGAGCGCGGCTTTTACCTCCGCAGCCAGCGTCAGATCATTCATCACTTTCTGAGACTGAGGGTTTGTCTGAAAATGCGCCATTTGAACCGTATGGCATATAATGTCAGCCGCATCATCGGCAGTAATTTTCTTAATGTGGATGACAAGATCGTAAAGACTTGAGTCTGCGGTATCAATACCGTAAAGATTCAGGCTCCACTTTCTTCTCTGCTCATCATCTTTCTTCAGAGTATTGAGAGCCTCTTTATACGATATCTTTTCCCGCTCCATATCCAGTTTTATACGGTCTTCCATATCGGCAATGATCCGAACTTTCAGCACATGGCTGACGCCCTTGACAAAGAAATGGCCTGCCAGTCCGTGATAGACAATGTTATCTTCCCGCAGATATTTCAGCAGCGCCGCCTGAATATAGGCGATATAGCGTTCCTTTCCGTTCGTGAAGCTATCCAGAATGGACGGCGCATCATGGATGGCTCTTTTCAGTTTGATTTCAGGAATATTGAACTGCTGACAGGCATCCAGAAGAATGTCCCGGGAGATACAGTCATACCCCAATTTCTGCGCTGCTTTTTCTGCAACTTCTTTCCCTCTGCTGGAAGAGCCTCTTGAAACAGTGATAACAGACATAATATTCCTCCTTTACTTCATGCCTCGGCGTAAGCTTCTTCTTCAACATCCTCATAAACCGCTTTTCTTGCCTTCCACATGCTTCCGAGAATGATGATAGCTCCTACTGCCAAAGCCAGACACATCGTTACAAAACTGACTTTGCCGAGGATGCTGATGACAGCCGGTTTTACACTCACAAGACCGAGTTCGTTAAGATATTCCGGTATGGCAAGCGCACGGCTGACAGCCACCATCAGCATAATGGTTGCCATGACAATTTTAATCATGTATTCTTTAACATAAGTCGTTCCGATGGCACCGAGCTGAACCCCCAGCAGCGAACCGGCAAGGATGATGAGCGTCAGGCGGATGTCAATCATTCCGTGCAGTCCCCAGTTCACAGAACCCGCGAATCCCATGAAAAAGGCAACGACAAGTTCGGTAGCGGAAGCGATCAGACTGGACACGCCCAGCACATAAATCATGCCCGGGACGCCGATAAAACCGCCCACAGCAATGGTGGCAGCCAGCATACCGGTGGCCAAACCTACAGGAACGGTAATCCACAGGCTTATGGTCATATTTGCGGTTTTAAAATGAATCATGGGCGGAAGGTTAATGGACTGAAGTTTTTTGGCAATGGATGAGACTTTTTCTCCGCCCGTTGATTTTGAGATGTTCCAGGCATCGTAAAGAACATAAGAGCCGACAATCAGCAGAATGGCAACAAAGGAAAAGCTGACATAAAGATTTGAGCCTGCCTGCCCCCATGTTTCAAGGATAAAATTCTGAAGTTTTATGCCGATCTGAACACCGACCCCCGCAGATAAGGCAATGACAATTCCCAGTTTGAGATCAACCTGACCGTATTTGTAGCGTTTATACGCGCCGACCATTGCTTTGGGGAATTTGTGGCACATATTGCTTGCAACCGCCACAGTTCCCGGCACACCCAGACTCATCATTCCGGGAGTCAGCACAAACGCGCCTCCGGATCCGATAAAACCGCTGACCAATCCGCCGATAAAACCGACGACGAACAGAAAAATAACATAGATAAGATTCAGATCAATGAAATTGACTGCTTCATGAGCTATATCGTGCATAACCTGACTCCTTTCAATTTTGACTTCAGATGTTTGATTTCAGATGATAAACAAAGTTGTTAAAGCCGATGAAACGGATTGACATACGCATATACCCGCGGACGTTTCCGAGCCTGTTTTTTCGGAGCAATTCTTTTCTCTGCGGTCTGGCGTTCCGTGTCTCTCTTCATGGCTTCGATGCCCAGAAGCGACCAAAGATTACTCGCGAAAGCCGCGTGTGCAAAAGAAAAAACAAATACGGTGACAATGGGCAGTGCGGCATACATGCCGCCTTTGGTGAAAAGCTGCATCACCGCACCGGCGTTTATAAACAGAGCTGCATAGAGTGCCAGGCTGAGGCAGCCGTAAACGACAGTTTTTACTACCGGTTTCTTTTTGGAAATTCCCTGTGTTTTGTCCATGATTTTTCCTCCTTGGTTTTTTGATTTATCGGAAACCACACTGAAAACCGGAAGAATCACCTGATCTGCGATTTCTTCCCTGCGGATTTCCGATTCTGTGATGACAAATTCGATACGCCTGAAGGTACGGCATATCTCCTGTACGACCGCTCCCAACTCTCCGATACCGACCTTATACTCGCAGGAGATGCCGTGCCGCCCGGCTGCCTGTTTGAAGATACTGCCGGCTTTTTCTGCCTCTTTCCTAAATTCTTCGGGGAAATTTCTGCCCCATGCTGTCCCGGCAATGACGGCAACAAGGTCATACCCGAGTCGTTTCGCCAAATGAATCGGGTAGTCCATCATCTCCCGGGCAAAAAAAAACCTTCGCATATTACAAGAATTTTTTTGCGACAGCTTCGGAACTCATTGATTGCCGTATCTTTGCCGCGTTCTAAGGACATAGCGATTTTCCCCCCTTTCTTCTGCTGAAATATGATTTCCAACTCTTTAATGTCATACTTATTCAAAATTCGTGCCAGAATAGCGATAATATTGAAAACAATTTGAAATAATGTGATAAAATATAATTTATGCGAGGTCTGCGGCAATTTATGATGTCATTGCATAATGTAACAGCCATAAAATAGCTGTCAATTTTTTAATTTTATTTTCAGACAGATAGATACTGTTACAATAGAAACGGCGCAGCGTTACAAAATGCAACGCTCCTGAAAATCCCGCTTTCCGGCTCTCCAACCTCAAGCCGACCGCATTCATTCCTGAAAAACAGAAAAAAATGATTGACAACAGATAACTGTTACATTTATATATCTGATATAAAATATAATTTATCAGATTAACCGGAAGATTGAAAATTGAGGTTGCCGCTGAATCGTCTGCTGACAACTGATAAGGATGAAACAATGCTTTTTTCTCGGAAAACTGAAAAAACAGAGGCAGAAATCCCGCAGCCTGACAGTGATCTGGCAGAACTTCGGAAGGCTGTCGCCGACGCGAAGCTGCCTGAATCTGTATCTGCTGTGGCTGTGAAGGAATTGGATCGTCTGGAAAAAACAGACCCGTCTATTCCGGAATACACCATCGGATACAACTACATCGAATTTCTGATTTCCCTGCCCTGGCAGCGGTTTTCAGACGACAACCCGGACATCCGGCGGGCAGAGGAAATTTTAGCATCCCGGCATTACGGGCTGAAACCTGTCAAAGAACGGATATTGGAATATCTCGCGGTGCGGACCCTGTGCAGTCATCTCTCTTTTCAGGTGCTTGTTGCGGATGATGAAGCCATTGCCCGGGACAATCTGGCGCATATTCTGAAAAAAGAAGGCTATCAGGTGAGTACCGCCGCCAACGGACTCGAAGCCCTGAACATGGTGCAAAGCCATGCCTTTGACCTGATCCTCACGGATTTGAAGATGGAAAAAATGGACGGAAGCCAATTGCTCGCGGCTGCCAAAAAAATTGCGCCTGACACGGCTATCATTATGATCACCGGATTTGCAACTGTGGATTCAGCGGTGGATGCTCTGAAAAAAGGCGCGACCCATTATCTGCCCAAACCGGTCAACCTTGACGAACTGCGGGCTGTTGTCCGGCAGACGCTGGAAAAGAAAAAACATCTTTCCATGACCCGCAGCCCTGTTCTTTGTTTTGCAGGGCCCCCGGGAACCGGAAAGACCTCTGTGGGCAAAGCTGTTGCAGAAGCATTGGGGCGGAAATTCGTGCGGATTTCACTTGCAGGGCTGCGGGATGAGGCAGATCTGCGCGGCCATCGGCGGACTTATGTGGGTGCTATGTGCGGAAGAATTCTCAGCGACATGAAAAGAGTCGGCGTGAAAAATCCGGTATTTATGCTCGATGAGATAGACAAAATCGGGCAGGATTTCAGGGGCGACCCGGCATCCGTGCTTCTGGAGATTCTTGATCCGGAGCAGAACAGTCATTTCACGGATCATTATTTAGATATTCCTTTTGATCTTTCGGGCGTGATGTTTATTGCTACCGCCAATGTCACGGAACGGCTTCCTGGACCTTTGCTTGACCGGCTGGAAGTCATTCACTTTCCGGGCTATACGGAAAATGAAAAAAAAGAAATCTCCAGGCGTTATATCATACCGCGTCAACTGAAAGAACACGGATTTTCAAAAATCACCGTGGAATTTTCAGACAATGCGGTGTCAAAAATCATACAGGATTATACGCGGGAAGCAGGGCTTAGGAATCTGGAGCGGGAGATTGCCACAGTCTGCCGGAAATTGGCAAGAATATGTGTGCAGACTCCGGACGCGTCCGCATCGGTCAGCGTGGATGAGGCATTGGTGGAAAAGCTGCTGGGTCCCCGGAAATACTCGCATGAGATCGCTGAAAGCAAAAATCAGGTCGGTGTGATTACCGGATTGGTCTGGACCGAATTCGGCGGAGAAATTCTTTTTGTGGAATCAACCATTATGAACGGAAACCGGCAACTGATTCTGACCGGCTCTCTCGGAGATGTGCTGCGCGAATCTGCTCAGACTGCCCTGAGCTATATCCGAAGCCGCGCCCAAGACTTGGGCATTGATCCTGATTTTTTCAACGGGCGGGACATTCATATTCATATTCCTTCAGGAGCAATTCCCAAAGACGGACCTTCTGCCGGCGTCACCATTGCCTTATCGCTGATTTCACTTCTGACCGGACGACCGGCACGGCGGGAAGTTGCACTGACCGGAGAACTGACCTTAAACGGCAGAATCCTGCCGGTCAGCGGCATCCGTGAAAAGCTGCTGGCAGCGCATCGGGCAGGAATAAAAACGGTTGTTTTTCCCCAGCGCAATGCTGTGGATGTGAACAGTCTGGAACCGGATGTCAGAGAAGGGATAGAAGTCATTCTTGCAGAAGACATTGTTCCGCTGATTGATCTGGTGCTTGTCTGAAAATTCCGTAGGTGTACGCCGCCGGCGTGTCCTGCCCGATGTCTTACCGTCGGATTCAGCCCACGTTTCATCACTTCGCTGATTCTGAGCGCATCGGATAATATCTCATTATAATAATGTGTTATACGGATTGGATTCTCCGCTGCGCTCAGAATGACACTTCAGAATCACCCAGTTCTACACCACTACCCACAGTTTAATAGGGGCAAAATATTTATTATTATCTTATGACTACTTTTTCCAAAAACGCTGAACAAGAATGACGATGAGCAAAATGACCAAGCCTGTGGGCAGCCCCGAAAAAATGAGATGAAAAAACAGCGGATCGGTTATGCTGAAAATCTTGGGGAGTTCCGAGTGAACTGTGGCGGAAAGCATCGCGCCGTTCAATATGCCCACAATTACTGCCACCAGAATTTCCAACCGTTCCTGACGTTTGGAGCCGCTTTCCTCATTTTCCTTCATTTGCTTCAGCGTGTCAATTTCCACAATCCCCCTAATGCCAGCGACCATCTGCTGAGACAAACGCTGGCCCGGCTCAAGGAAATTCATATCTGTGCGGATTTGAGACAAAAATGTTTTTCGGGCAAGATTGGGGAAGTCATCAAAAAAAGTCAGAAAATCGTCCGGGAGGCTCAACTTGCGAATCTCTTCTAACGATGTCTCATAGTTTGAGATATTGGCTTTTATTGTCGTGCGGTGGTCGCTCATGTTCCGCAGGCTGCGGGCGTAACGCATTTCATTCGGCGGCATTTCCGCAAGCAGGTTTTCCATCAGTTTGAGACGTTCCGGCGGTTCTGCTTTTATCTCAAGCTGTTCGATATTTTCTTCTAATTGCCTGTAAAGCTGTCGGGCAGATTCATCAGATTCACGGGACTGATGAAAAGCGTATAGAATTTTGTTTCGGCAGCAGAGCAAATTCATTAAGCTGTTGGATACGGTCTGCGCCAGTTCCGCAGTTCGGGGATGTTCCCACAGCCAGACCAGAATATGACGGCGTTGAAGCGGATCGTAGGCGTAGTCTTCATACTCGAATATGGGGCTTCCGAAGAGTTTGCCTTCTTTGATAAAAGGCGGCAATGTCTCATTTGAGTCTTGCAATAAGCCTTTGAGACATTCATCAGCAATGAGTCGGGAATCAACTTCTCTGTCTGTCGGTTCGGCGTAGAAAAGCAATGTCTGCCCTAATGACGCCTGAATGCGGGAAGGCAGAAGGCAGGCATCCGGATTCAGCCGGTTCAGTTGGGAAACCTGCATCTCTCTGTCTTTGCAGGAAAATGTGAGGTCTGCCGCGTAGGTGTCGTGAATCCTCAGCGGATAAACCGAGCCGCTGAAGACAAAACCCATTTGGTTCTGCCCGCAGAACGTCAGTTCACGGGGCTTCGTGAGTTCAAGCCACGCTGTCTGTTTTCCTTCTTCTCCGCTCGGATCATACTGCCCGTTTTTATAGCAGATCAGTTCTGACAAAAGCCCCTGCAACGGCGGCGCAGAAAGCCTTTCGCCCAATTTTGCCAAATTCTCCCACAGCAGCGATGCGTCTTCCGTAAGTTCTTTGGCAAGCTCTGTGCGGAGGTGAAAAGCATAAAGCGTAACACTCGGATTCTTAATCCGATATTTTTCTATTTGACTCATTTGGATTTCTCATCAGGTTTGGGCTTTGGCTGCGTTGCGGCAGGTCTGTTGCGCCGGATGGCATTCGTCAACTGCTTTCTCAATTCCGCTTCGGAAGGCGGCGGAGGCACGGGCAGACCGCCGGCACCTCTTCTCAGTTCGCCGTCGCATAATTCTGTGAGATACTCCACATGCTCTGTGGAAATTTGCGAATGGGAATTTAACCACGCCTCAATCGTGTCTGAAATCTGCTTTATATCTTCTGTCTGAGCCATGTCCAATTCCTTGAGATCAGCTTTGTCCTGCTTGGAAAACACTTCGGGCTGATGCTCCAACACCTGAATAAACGCCCATATATTTCTTTCGTAAAATGATGACATTTTCAAACCTCCTCAGTTCCTTTGCGCTCTTTGCGCTCTTTGCGAGAGACTTTTATTTCTCGCAAAGGACGCAAAGGGCGCAAAGATATGGAAGATATGATATGCCGCCCCTACGGGGCTTGACAAAGACAGCATTTTTCCGGTTCTCTCTTTTTTTTCTTTGCGAACTTTGCGTCCTTTGCGAGAGACTTTTATTTCTCGCAAAGGACGCAAAGGGCGCAAAGGTTTGATAATTTCGTTCTTTTTTTTCTTTGCTTTTCTTTGCTTTTCTTTGCTTTTCTTTGCTTTTCTTTGCGCTCTTTGCGAACTTTGCGAGACACCTTTTTTTATGTAAATCTTTAACATATTAAAATCGCAAAATCAACTGAAAATTCGGTAAATAGGGCTTGACATAATGATTTCATTTTTTTATTCTTTATATTTAACAATTTTGAGAAAAAAACAAATTCAAATGGAAAGAAATCGCCATGAAGTATCTGTCTTATCTTGATTTTGAGATTGAAATCAGAAGGGAAGGTGAATCTTACACTGCCCGCGTCACCCGCTCCCCGGCGGGGCAGGCTTCCGGAACATTCACGCTGCCTTTTTCCGAAGACATATTGAAACGGTTGATTGTAAAATTAGGACAAAACCGCAAAAGCATCCGAAAAATTCTTTCCGCAGAAGGGCTTTCCGCAGAAGGAGAGGC
>JAIFKL010000038.1 GCA_020049595.1 Desulfobacteraceae bacterium | reverse complement strand
CTGCTTGCTGACAATTCCGTGTTCTTTCCATGACTTGCCTTCTGTGTGGTAGTTATGAAGCATGGGCATGAGACAATCCAATGCTCTGGCAAATTTTGCTTCCCGCGTGCGCTGCGCTTCAAATTCCTCCCACAGATTCCGCAATTCCTCGCCCTGATCCTCCGGCAATATGCCGAAAATGCGGTCTGCCGCGTCACGCTCCCGCTTTTCCTTATCCAAGGCAGCGTTTTCGTCATAGCAGTAAGTATCTCCCGCGTCAATTTCCACCAGATCATGCACCGTGAGCATTTTCATCACGTTAAGCAGATTGACAGATGAGCATCGCCATCAGGGTCAGATGCCAGCTATGTTCTGCGGAATTTTCTCTTCTTTCAATGCCGCCGGTGAGATAATTCCGGCGGATAATATTTTTCAGCCGGTCAATTTCAAGCAGAAACTGAATTTGCTGATGCAGACGATTGTTTTCCATTTTATTTTAATGTGAATTATAAGGAATCGCCATCCGGAGTGCTAAAATGAAATTTCAGCACAGCACAGTAAAACGGGTTTTAAACCCGTTCTACAGCTAAAATTCCGCTTCGCTCATTTCAGCACTCCGGAGTGACTGGCTTTATTTTATCCGTTTGGCAATATATTTCATCAGACCGCCGCTCTGAACAAGTTCCTGCATAAAGGGCGGAATCGCTTTGGTTGAATAGCTTTTCCGCGATTCTAAAAGCACAATCTCGCCCGTGTCAAAATCAACGGAAAGCCGGTCGCCGGTTTTAAATTCATCTGTTTTTTCGCATTCCAATATGGGAAGCCCCATGTTAAAAGCGTTCCTGTAAAAGATTCGGGCAAAACTTCCGGCAATGACGCAGGAAACACCCGCAGCTTTGATGGCGATGGGCGCGTGTTCACGGGAAGAGCCGCAGCCGAAATTTTTTCCGCCCACGATAATGTCTCCTTTGCCGACTTTTCCGGCAAAACTCGGGTCCGCGTCTTCCATGCAGTGTTTCGCCAGTTCAGCCGGATCGCTGGTATTCAAATATCTCGCAGGTATGATGAGGTCGGTGTCCACATCATTTCCGAATTTCCATACATTTCCTGTTATCTTCATTTTGATTGCTCCCTTTTTATTTAGCCACGAATGAACACGAATGAACACGAATTATCTCGAATTAAAAAATAAATTAAAAAATTAGCACAAGTCTGTTCCGAAAATTCATGAATGAATGATATTTTTATCTTCATTCGTAATTATTCGTGAACATTCGTGTTCATTCGTGGCAAAAAAACAACACACTTCTTTAAACCACATCCGCGGGATCGCCGATTTTTCCCAGCACCGCCGAAGCCGCTGCCACCGCAGGATTGGAAAGATAAACTTCGCTTTCGGGATGCCCCATCCGTCCCACAAAATTCCGGTTGGTTGTGGAAACGGCACGCTCTCCTTTGGCAAGAATCCCCATGTGTCCGCCGAGACAGGGACCGCAAGTCGGAGGGCTGATAATCGCACCCGCATCTAAAAATATCTCAAACAGCCCTTCTTTCAAAGCTGTTCTGTAAATATGCGGCGTGGCTGGAATAATAATAAGCCGCACACCTTTCGCCGCCTTTTTGCCTTTGATTACGGCAGCGGCAGAGCGCAAATCCTCAATTCTGCCGTTTGTGCAGGAGCCGATAACTACCTGATCTATGCGGATGTCTCCCACCTGACTGATGCCTTTGGTGTTTTCGGGAAGATGCGGACATGCCACCTGCGGCTCAATATCGCTGACATCATATTCTATGACTTCGGCGTAGTTCGCATCTCTGTCGCTTTTGTAAAAGGAATATTTCCGCACCGCACGGCTCGATACATATTTTTCCGTGATTTTGTCCGGCGTGATAATGCCGTTTTTGGCACCGGCTTCAATAGCCATATTTGCCATGGTAAGCCTGCCAGCCATGCCGAGACTTTCAATCACCGGTCCCGTAATTTCCATTGCTTTGTAGAGCGCGCCGTCAACGCCGATGTTGCCGATGGTGTAGAGAATCAGGTCTTTGCCCTCAACCCAGTTGTTGAGTTTTCCTTTATAGACAAATTTGATGGTTTCAGGGACTTTGAGCCAGACTTCGCCGGTAATCATGGCTGCTGCAAGGTCTGTGCTGCCGATGCCGGTTGCAAATGCACCGAGGCCGCCGTAAGTGCAGGTGTGGCTGTCTGCGCCGATGACCACATCGCCGGGAAGCACAAGCCCTTTTTCCGGCAGCAGCGCATGTTCCACGCCCATTTCGCCCGCGTCAAAGAAATAGGTAAGTTCCTGTTCGTAAGCAAAATCCCGAAGCATTTTCGCCTGCATGGCAGACTGAATATCTTTGTTCGGCACAAAATGATCGGGAACAAGAATCACCCGGCTTTTATCATACACTTTTTTTGCGCCGCTCTCATAAAATTGCTTTATTGCAATGGGTGCGGTGATGTCATTTCCCAGCGCAATATCCACTTTTGCGTTTATCAGATCGCCCGGCTCCACACGCTCAAGACCTGCATGTGCCGCCAGAATCTTTTCTGTTATCGTCATTCCCATTTTATTTTTATATCTCCTTATTTTTTTAGCCACGAAAGCACGAAATTTATGAAAGCCACGAATTTTTTTTGCAATTTCGTGTTTTCACAATTTTTCGTGTTTTAGTGGTAAAAATTTGTGAACAATTCGTGTCCATTCGTGGCTAAAAATTAATCGCTGTCTGTTTTCAGAACCGAGAGAAACGCGGACTGCGGAATCATGACTTTCCCCACCATCTTCATCCGCTTTTTTCCTTTTTTCTGCTTTTCAAGAAGCTTGCGCTTTCGGCTGATGTCGCCGCCGTAACATTTTGCCGTGACATCTTTCCGAAAGGGCGACACCGTGCTGCGGGAAACAATTTTCGCGCCGATAGCCCCCTGAATCGCAATCTTGAACATCTGTCTCGGAATTTCCTCTTTCAGCTTTTCACAGGCAATTCTGCCCCGTTCAACCGAGCGTTCTCTGTGAACCAACTGCGAAAGCGCATCCACCCGTTCCGTGTTAATCAGAATGTCTAACTTGACCAGATCGGTTTCTCTGTAATCCGTAATCTCATAGTCAAAAGAGCCGTAGCCCTGAGTCACGGATTTAAGTCTGTCGTAAAAATCATAAATGACCTCCGCCAGCGGCAGCTCAAATATCATCTCCAGACGGTTGTTTGTAAGATACTGATAATTCTTGTTAATGCCCCGACGGTCAAGACAGAGTTTCATGACCGCGCCCATGTAACGATCCGGTATGATGATCGCCGCCCGGATAAACGGCTCTTTTGCAGTCTGAATCCGACTCGGGTCCGGATACAGCGCGGGATTGTCAACAATCATCGTGGAACCGTCGTTCATTATCAGCTCATAACGCACCGAAGGCGCGGTCAGTATGAGCGAGAGATCATATTCCCGCTCTAACCGCTCCTGTACCACTTCCAAATGCAGCAGTCCCAGAAACCCGCAGCGGAAACCGAATCCCAATGCCGCAGAACTGTCTTTTTCATAAATCAGGGACGCGTCATTCAGCTTGTGCTTTTCCAGCGCAACAGCCAAATCTTCGTATCCGTCTGCGGCTATCGGATAAATAGATGAAAACACAACAGGTTTTGCTTCTCTGAACCCGGGCAGGGCTTCATCGCAGGGACGGTTTTTCAGGGTCACGGTGTCGCCGCAGCGGGTGTCGCTCACGGTTTTGATCCCCGCAATCATATAGCCCACTTCCCCTGCGGAAAGTTCTTTTTTGGGAATCCGTGCAATCTGAAAAATGCCGACTTCTTCCACTCGGTAAGCCGCTTTGTTGAACATGAAATAAATCGTGTCTCCGGCTTTTATTTTTCCCTGATACACACGAAAATGAACCACTGTTCCCCGAAACGCGTCATAATGGGAATCGAAAATCAATGCCTTGAGCGGGGCTTCGGGGTCCCCGGTAGGCGGCGGCAGTCTTTTGACAATGCCTTCCATGACCTCCGATATGCCGATGCCCTCTTTGGCAGACGCCAGAATCGCTGTTTCCGGATCCAATCCCAAATCCTCTTTAATCTGATTTTTGACCCGCTCCACATCCGCAGACGGGAGATCAATCTTGTTGATGACAGGAATAATCTCAAGATTGTGTTCCAGCGCAAGATAAAGATTGGCAAGCGTCTGCGCCTCCACGCCCTGACTCGCGTCAATCAGAAGCAGCGCGCCTTCGCAGGACGCCAGCGCCCTGGAAACTTCGTAACTGAAATCCACATGCCCGGGCGTGTCAATCAGGTTCAGAAAATAGGTTTTGCCGTCCTTTGCGATATAGGGAAGGGTAATGGTGTGGCTTTTGATGGTGATGCCCCGTTCCCGTTCAATGTCCATAGAATCCAGAATCTGGTCTTGAAAATCACGGTCCGCCACAATATTTGCCGTCTGAATCAGACGGTCGGACAGCGTGGATTTGCCATGATCAATATGTGCAATAATACTGAAATTTCTGATATTTTTCATAGAATCAAAAGTAAGTTGACAAGTTTTAGCTTTTTAAGTATGTTACAGATTATTTTCTTTGAGAAAATTCACTTCTATCAGATTGTTGTGGATCATGTCAAGGCAGGTTTTAAGTATCCGGTTTTAAGTTTTAAGTATCCGGTTTTAAGTTTTAAGAGATATGCCTGACAGTTAAAACTTAAAACTTCAACCGCCGGTCGGTAAAAAAAATGGAAACTCAGATTTTAATCGTTGATGACGATGCTGCGGTATGCAGCACCATGAAAGAATTTATTGAAATATCCGGCTATAGAGTCGAGTCGCTTTCCAGCGCGGAAGCAGCCCTTGAATTTCTGAAGACAAATAAAATTCAAATTGTCATAACAGATATAATGCTGTCGGGAATGAGCGGTCTCGATCTGACTGCGCTCATAAAGAAAACATATAAGACAGATGTCATTGTGATGACAGGCCACAGCACAGATGACTGCTATGAAGATGCGATCAACAAAGGCGCCAGCGATTTTCTCTTTAAACCGATACGGCTCGGTGAACTGCTGATTCGTCTGAAAAAAGTATTGAAAGACCGGGAAGCGGCTAAAAAACATACCGAAATGATTGCAGAACTGCAAACGCTGGCTATAACCGACGGGCTTACAAAACTCTACAATTCAAGACATTTTTATCACCAACTGAAATTGGAAATTCATAAGGCGGATAGCTGCAATCTTCCCCTTTCGCTTCTGCTGTTGGACATAGATCATTTCAAACACTACAATGACACTTACGGACATCTGAAAGGCGACAAGGTGCTGCTCAACATCGGACAGACGATTCAGTCCTGTCTGAGAAAAAAAGATTCTGCCTACCGCTACGGCGGCGAAGAATTTACGGTGATCCTTCCGGAAACCGCAAAAGGGGGGGCAAAAGTCGTTGCCCGGAGATTGCGGGCTGCCATAGAAGCCGAAAAATTCTTTCCGGAACAGGAACAATCTGTTTCCGTCACCGTCAGTATCGGCGTGACCGAATATGCGGACAAAGAAGATGCGCCATCCTTTGTACAGAGAGCGGATCAGGCAATGTTTGCCTCCAAACAGAAAGGGCGGAACACGATTACAGTTCTGGAACGTGAAAATAATATTCTGCCGCTGCCGTGAGCGATGTCCGGAACGCGAAACTGAACATTTCGCAATCGCTTAGGAGTTACGCTTATGGAATTTCCGCGTCGTAAAAATGAACCGCAAAGTTTCGCAAAGCAAACAGCAAAGTTCCGCAAAGATATATTTTAAAACTTTGCGGGAACTTTGCGGGAACTTTGCGAAACTTTGCGGTTAAAAATGCGCTCTTTGCGGTTAAAAATGCGCTCTTTGCGGTTAAAAAAAAGCAGGATTCAGCAGATGTAGGGACAATCCGGGCAAGGGAGTTAAAACGTGTCAGCAAAAATAATCAACATAAAGACCCGCTTAATGATCGTTTTCAGCGTTATGATTGTATCTTTTGTTTTCCTGAGTTTACTTTCAAACCCCGGGCCCTCCCCGATAAACCCCACCCCCCGGCCCCTCCCCGGCAAACCCCACCCCCGGCCCCTCCCCGAAGGAGAGGGGGCCGGGGGGTGAAGTGGGTGCCGGGGGATAAAGAAGGAGTATAAAAATGTTTTGGAAATTTTTTTCAAAAAAATCAAAAGATAAGGATAAAGACAAAGACGATAAAGAAAGAGACGATGTTGTCGCTTTTGCCAGAACCATTGAAAGGCTCATTGATGAAACTTCTTTGAAACTATTCAGAATATATAAAAAAACATTGCTGTCAGAGCCGAATGTTTATGTTGTGCCTGCGATATGGGGTGCCATGAAAGACGGCGAACTGACAGAAACGCAGAAGCAAATTCATGCGGTCGTGTCTCCTGTGATTAACAACATACTGGATTTATTGGAGCAGGACCGCCTGAGCCCTGCCCCGCAGTTTGCCGTCGGATACCTCGTAAGGGGACTTTTTATCTCTAAAATTATCTATATGATCGAATTCTACAAAAACCTTTACGGGAACCAATTAGAAATCGAAGAACAGCAGCATGATGAAAAAGATTGTAATTTAAAAGATATAGAGCCTATGGGTCACGCGTAAAGCCCGTATCCCGGGTGTTCGGAAATTGCGGTGTGCGCCCTTGTGCAGCGAAAGAATATGATGTCATCAGATAAAGACAAAAAAAATGATTTTAATCGGGATTCCGAAGCGTTAAGGGAGTATCTGATTTTATCTCTCAATGATGCGGCTTCGATTCTTGTCCAAATTGATCCGGATGATTTCTCGGAAACGGCTACTCTGAAGGATTTGTTGAATATCATTTGCGAACACGAATCCTGTCCTGAATCCTGTAGGGAAAAAATTTCACAAGCTTCTAAGATCATTACAGATATATGTGATGTAAAGCTTGCTGTTTCAGCCTCTGCGAGAGCAGATATGCTGGCGGAAGTCGGCAGGCTGATTGAATCAGCCATGAATGCGGCAGAGCAGAACGGAAGCGCAGAGACTCACAGCCGTGCGTCTCTGCCGGCACCTTGCGACGGGATATGCGGCGATGAAACCGGCAGAACAGAAATGAGCCTGCCTGCCGAGCTTGATCTTGAACTCATCGAAGCTTTTATCTCGGAAAGCAATGACATGATGATGAATATGGAGGAGGCATTGCTGCTGCTCGAGAGCGATCCGGATAACATGGAGGCAGTGAACACGGTATTTCGGGCATTCCACAACATCAAAGGGACATCCGGCTTTTTCCAACTGACCCGAATAACGGAGGTCGCCCATCATGCCGAATCTTTTTTAAGCCGTATCCGCAATCGGGAAATCCGTTACGGGGGCGGATACGCGGATATCGCGCTGCGCTCTCTTGACATGCTCAAGGAACTTTTTCAGGGGCTTGGGCTTGCCGTAAAAGGCGGGACTTTTTTCAAACCCCAAGGCTATGATGAATTGGTTTTTATGCTTGCAGACCCGAAACAGGCAGGCATATCCGATGAATTTTCCGAGCCGATGCCCTCCTCCCCTGAAATCGAACCTGTTTTGAAAGATGAAAAAGAGAAAAGAAAAATTTCTCCTCACCCCGTTCATCAAAATGATATTACAGTCGGAGAGGCAAAAGGGGGTGAAACACAGGTGCCGGAGAAAAAAGACAAGCCTCCGGTTTCTGAAAATCCGCCTGATACACATCCGCCTGATATTTCAGATATTTCATATAATTATGCTATTTCAGACCGTTCCGATATTCAGAAAGAAGCGCTTTCCGAAAATCGGAACGCAGATGAGACCTTCCCTGAAACGCTGTTGAAAAGTGATATGCCGGCTTCGGAAGAATCGCCCAAATCCGGGTCAAAAATTGCTGAATCATCTGTCCGGGTGCCTGTTGAACGCTTAGACCGCTTTATTGACGCTGTGGGCGAATTGGTGGTGGCGCATTCGATGGTGGCTCAGGATGAAATTGTGACCGGCGGCAGGTATCATGATCTCTCAAAAAAAGTGAATCACAGCAGCAAAATTGTTCGGGAACTGCAAAATATGAGCATGTCCATGAGAATGATGCCGCTCAAGCCGACTTTTCAGAAAATGGCGCGTATTGTCCGTGATTTTGCCCGCGAACTCAGTAAAAGCATCCTTTTTGTCACTGAGGGCGAAGAGACTGAAATTGACCGGAACATGATTGATATGATAAACGATCCGCTGCTGCATATCATCCGAAATGCGGTGGACCACGGCATTGAAGCCCCTGAAGTCAGAGAGAAAAAAGGAAAACCGTCTTCAGGACTCATTAAACTCTCAGCATATCATTCAGGCGGAAATGTCGTTATTGAGGTGAAAGATGACGGAAAAGGTTTTGACCGGAACGCCGTTCTGTCAAAAGCTGCGGAAAGAGGTTTTGCGGGACCGGGACGGACAATTTCCGAAAAACAGATAGAAAACGGTACGCTGACAGACCGGGAAATATTCAATCTGATCTTTGAACCGGGTTTTTCGGCTGCTGAGATTGTCTCCGATGTTTCAGGGCGCGGGGTGGGTATGGATGTGGTGAAAAAGAATCTTGAAGCCATTCGGGGACAGATCGAAATCCGGTCTGAATTCGGCAAAGGAAGTGTTTTTAAAATGACCCTTCCGCTGACGCTTGCGATCATTGACGGCATGGTGGTTCGGGTGGGAACCGAGCGCTATGTGATGTCCACGGTTTCGGTTGTAAGGTCTGTCCGGCCCGAGCAGAAGGCTCTGTCAACCGTGCATCATCGGGGAACCGTGCTGAATTTGCAGGGACGGCTCATTCCGCTGCTCCGGCTTGCGGAACTTTTCGGCATTGAAGGCGATACCCGTGATCCGACCCGCGCCATTGTCATGATTGTGGAAGATGAGGGGCGTCAGGTCGGGCTGATGGTTGACGAACTGATCGGCAGCCAGCAGATTGTCATCAAGACTTTGGGTGAAATGATACGGAATATTCCCGGTATTTCCGGCAGCGCGATCATGCCCGACGGCAAAGTCGGACTCATATTAGATGTGGGCGGATTGGCTATGCTGGGAAACAAGTGAGAATTGAGAATTGAGAATTGAGAATTGAGAATTGAGAAGTAATTATTTCTCACTTCTCACTTCTCAATTCTCAATTTTTTAAAATCGTATAAATCAGATTCATTTTCTTGACAATATTTATTTTATGGTATAATAAATAATTTGATTTTCAAATAAATTTAAAAGAAAAGCGGTAAGAATTCATCATTTATTGTAATTTAAAGTCAGTTTTATTTTCTGTATAAAATTATATTACAAATTAGAAAGTAAAAGAGACAAATACGCCGGCAATGCCGGCAGCCGAGCGAAGTCGAGGCTCAAGTTTCAACCTTTCAAGTTTCAATGTTCCGTAAACATCAACCCTGTCTTGGGAAATATTTTAAGGAGGGCATAATGAGTGTAACACGGAGAGAATTTATTCAGGTGACAGGCGCTGCCGCCGCAGGCATTGCGGTAAGCGGTCTGGGATTTGATCTGTCCCCGGTCACGGCGCACGCGCAGATGCTCAGAACCAAGTATGCCAAAGAAACCACCACGATATGCTGTTACTGCGGAGTGGGCTGCGGTGCGATTGTGCATACCAGCAAAGCCGCAGACGGCCGTGTCATCAACATCGAAGGCGATCCGGATCATGTGATCAATCAGGGGGCTTTGTGTCCCAAAGGCGCGGCGCTGAAACAACTGACGGAAAATGAAAACCGTCTGACGCAGCCGCTTTACCGGGCGCCGTATTCCAAAGAATGGCAGCCTGCGCCCTGGAGCTGGGTGCTTTCCGAGATTGCCAAGAAGATCAAGCAGACCCGGGACGCCGCATTTGAGGAAAAAAATGAAAAAGGACAGACCGTGAACCGGACCACTGCCATCGCTTCTGTGGGCAGCGCGGCGCTGGACAATGAAGAATGCTGGATATATCAGGCGTTGATGCGTGCGCTCGGTCTTGTCTATGTCGAGCATCAGGCGCGTATCTGACACAGCGCCACAGTTGCGGCTCTGGCAGAGTCGTTTGGACGCGGCGCGATGACCAATCACTGGATTGATTTGAAAAACAGCGACTGCATTCTGATTATGGGCAGCAATGCTGCTGAAAATCATCCCATTTCTTTCAAATATGTTACGGAAGCCCAGCGCAGGGGCGCAAAGCTCATCAATGTTGATCCCCGTTTTACCCGGACTTCGGCAAAGGCAGATTTTTATACTTCGCTGCGTTCCGGCACGGATATTGCTTTTCTCGGCGGAATGATCAAATACATTCTGGACAACAGGCTTTATGATGAAGAATACATGAAGGCATATACCAACGCGTCCGCGCTGGTCAATCCGGCTTTTGACTTCAAAGACGGTCTGTTTTCCGGTTATGATGCCGATAAGCGGAAATATGACAAAAGCACATGGTCTTTTCAGAGCGATGAAAAAGGCATTCCCAAAACAGACCCTTCCTTGCAGGATGCCCGCTGTGTTTTCCAACTGCTGAAAAATCATTACAGCCGATATGACCTCAAACTCGTTTCGGAGATTACCGGTACGCCGGAACCTGATCTTCTGGAAGTTTATAAAACTTATTCGGCCACCGGAGAAAAAGGAAAATCCGGAACCGTTATGTATGCGATGGGCTGGACTCAGCACACCGTGGGCGTTCAGAATATCCGCGCAATGTGTATCATCCAACTGCTGCTGGGCAATATGGGCGTTGCCGGCGGCGGCGTGAACGCGCTGCGGGGCGAGTCAAATGTTCAGGGATCAACCGATCAGGCGCTTTTGTGGCATATCTGGCCCGGTTATCTCAAATCCCCCAAAGCTACGGATACCTCGCTTGCCGTGTATAACGAGAACTACACGCCCAAGAGCGCTGATCCGCGTTCCGCCAACTGGTGGCAGAATTATCCCAAATATTCTGTCAGCCTTCTCAAGTCTTTTTTCGGTGAAAATGCCAACAAAGAGAATGAGTTCGGATATAACTGGCTTCCGAAAACTGATGAGGGCAAGTCTTATTCTTGGTTGGATATTTTTGATGAAATGTATAAGGGAAATATCAAAGGCTTTTTTGCATGGGGACAGAATCCCGCGTGCAGCGGCACCAATGCCGGAAAAAACCGGGAGGCAATGAAAAAGCTTGACTGGATGGTGAATGTTAATCTTTTTGACAATGAAACCGGCTCATTCTGGCGGGGACCCGGCATGGATCCTTCCAAAATCAAAACGGAAGTTTTCATGCTGCCGGCCTGTGTTTCTGTGGAAAAAGAAGGCAGTATCAGCAACAGCGGCAGGTGGATGCAGTGGCGCTATCAGGGGCCCAAACCTCTGGGCAACAGTCTGCCTGACGGCGACATTATCATGGAGCTCGGGCATCACTTGAAGCAGGTTTATAAAGAGGGCGGAAAATTCCCGGAGCCGATACGAAATCTCAAATGGGATTATTTCACGGACGGCAAATATGATCCGCACAAGATCGCCAAACAGATCAACGGCTATTTTTTGCAGGATGTGACGATCAAGGATCAGACTTACAAAAAAGGAACGCTTGTGCCGGCTTTTGCCATGTTGCAGGCGGACGGCTCCACTTCCTGCGGAAACTGGATATACTGCAACAGTTACACGGAAAAGGGCAATATGTCAGCCCGGCGCAGCAAGCAGGACGCGCCCAACAACATCGGTCTGTATCCTGAATTTGCCTGGTGCTGGCCCGTAAACCGGCGCATCATATACAACCGTGCATCGGCGGATCCCAAAGGCAAGCCATGGAACGAGCAGAAATGGGTGGTCCGATGGACCGGCGAAAAATGGGAAGGAGATGTTCCCGACGGTCCCTGGCCCCCGATGGAAACGCCGGACGGGAAGCCGAATCCTGAAGGACGTTATCCTTTTATCATGCAAAAGAACGGGTTCGGAGCGATTTTCGGTCCCGGGCTGGCAGACGGTCCTTTCCCTGAGCATTATGAGCCGCTTGAATGTCCGGTGGAAAAAAACTACATGAATTCACAGCGGATGAATCCTGTTGCGCCGGTCTATGGAACGGAAGCGGACGCGCACGCGACCTGCGATCCGAGATTTCCCTACGTTGCCACGACCTACCGGGTGACGGAGCATTGGCAGACGGGTATTATGACCC
>JAIFKL010000056.1 GCA_020049595.1 Desulfobacteraceae bacterium | reverse complement strand
GTTATCCGTAAAACCGCTTTTCAAGCGGTTTCAGCGGTTTGAAAAACCGCTTTACGATATGAAAGACCGATCTTTGAAAGCGAATTGGTATGAGATTTCTCGCTTTGCTTGTATTAATTTTATCTGTTTGGGTTTTTTTGAAATAAGTCATAACGCCGGCGGTATGCTCTCTGCGAACCGTTTCAATTAAGAACCCTCTGCTGACAATATTTTAGCTGTTTACAATAAAAGATTTCCGTAATTATATCAAGCTGATATTTATCAATTAAAAAATGATTTATTTCATTTGTGTCTGACAATTCAGATAATTTGTCTGTTTCTTCATCGGTAAAATGAGGAATAGTGAATTTCTCAATAAAGTTCTTTTGGTAACAGGGAAATCCGCCCTGAATTGAAATACTTGTCTTGCTGACGTAATAATCCATAATAACAGAATTCAATACTTTCTGTACCAGCAAGATATTTTCTTCTTTAGACATCGGATGCACCAGCTCGCTGAAAAGACTGTCATTTTCAGAAGCGTCTTTGCTGAAATATATTCCGTAGCCATTGGTGTAATAGGCATCTTCTTCGGCTACAAACAGGAATCGCGGATGCCTGCTGAAACTGGGACTTAATATTTTCTTTCCGCTTCGGGCAATTCCCTGTGTTCTGCCCCATACATAAAAAGGTTTGAAAACATTTTTCCCTTTATCTCTGTTTTCCAACTTTTCTTTTTCTGACATAAGAAATTGATAACAATGAGGATATTTATCTTTAAATTCGACTTCAGGTATCGGCGAAGCCGAACTGCCTGAAATATGGTAAGGCGTAATAATTCTTAACTTATTTTTTTCAATTTCTTCCTGAGCTTTGAAATTTGATATTTTGTAAACAGGCTTTGTAATGCCTTTTTCAATAAAAAACATGCCCTTGTCGGTCTCTTTAAAAAACAGACCTTTTTTTTCCTTTGAGCCGTCAACAAAGAATACTTCGTCTTTCAATGTTGCTATGCCTACCGCAATATTGAAAAGCTGACTTATCGGCGTACCTATAGTCTCAATGGTCTTTATGTTTTGCTGTTCCTGAGTTTTCAATAAACGCCATTTTTTTACATTCAGGTTTTTAACATAATTTTTGGAGCCTTCAGCCGCAATCAAAAATTCATCCGGCTTCTGTTCGTTGTTTATTTTATCGTATAAAATGGCATCGTTTAACTTTTTATTGATAAATGAAACCGCAGTATAAGTTTGAGCGTCAAAAATTTTTTTATGGCTGAAGTCGAAAATTTCAGCCAGACACTTATGCTGAGTAAAATATTGTCTTAAAGAAAGCCCTGCTAAAGAAGTAAAATAATTATTCGGTGTAATATAAGCCAACCTTCCCTCAGGCATAAGCAATTTATGCCCGAGTTCAAAAAAAGCAAAATATAAATTGAAGGTACCGTTATCAATTGTTTTCCAGTTTTTTTTCAAATATTCTCTGTTTTCATCAGACAAATCCTGAAATTTGATATATGGAGGATTACCTACAACTATATCATACTTACTCTTCCATTCCGCTTTTAAAGAATCTGCACAATACAGATTGAAATCATCTGGTTGAATTATCTCATCATTGAATAAACCGTAAAGACTGAGAATGATTTTTGCTCTTCTTATATTGTATTCAAGAATATCGGCTCCGAAGATGTTTTCCTGAACGGTTTTTTTTATACTTTTATCAAAAGTCCTTTTATAGTAATCAGCCAATCCTATTAAAAATGCACCGGAGCCGCAGCTTGGGTCCAAACATTTTTCATCTTCTTGAGGAGATGTTTTTTTTATTATAAAGTCAACAATATAACTCGGAGTAAAAAAGGCGCCGTTCAGCTTTCTGTCTTCTTGCGGAATCAGCAGTTCAAGATAATTTTCAAGCTGTTTCAGATTTATAATTTCTAAGGAAGATAATTGTGAATATATCTGAGGATGAACATTAAATTCAGATAGTAATTCGCTGATTATCTCACTGTCTTTATATTGTAAATTGTTCCTCGTAATAAAGATATGTATCAAGTGTTTCTCAATGAGTGAAACATCATATATTGTCATCAGGTTGCTGATATATTTTTTTATCATATAGTAATCCGATTTTGATTTTTTACGGCATATTTTCTGCATATACGCCGCATTCCGCTTTCAGATATCTGGCCTGCGCCTGTCTGCGGCAAACATTTCGGGAAACATTTAACCGATATAGGAGTTACACATTTGGAATTTCCGCATCGTAAAAATTAACCGCAAAGTTGCGCAAAGTTCCCGCAAAGTTCCGCAAAGTTTTAAAATATATCTTTGCATAACTTTGCGGTTTACTTTGCGAAACTTTGCGGTTAAAAAAAAGCAGTATTCAACTGAGTAACTCCTACGATAAAGGTTTCCTATTCAATATTCACTTTTATCTGCTTGGGTTTTTCCGCTTCGGGTTTCGGAATTTCGACCTCCAGCACACCGTCTTTGAAACCGGCTTTTATTTTGTCCGGATTAATAATATCCTGCATGGTGAACGCCCTGTGAAAACTTCCGAAACACCGCTCCCGGCGAAAATATTTTTCCTGAATAATTTCTTTATCCGGAATCCGCTCGCCTTTGAGCGTAAGGATATTATCTTTGACTTCAACGGAGATATCTTCTTTTCTGACTCCGGGTAGTTCGGCTTTTATGATGATTCCGTTTTCGGTTTCATAAATATCCACCGCAGGCCGCCACGCACATATTGACACGCTGTTTTCAGGCGGATCGCCGTCCCGGAATGTCTCATCAAAAGCCTTGTTGATACGATCCTGCAAAGCCGCTATGTTTCTGAGCGGGTCCCATTTTACAATCGGCATCATTTCACCTCATCTTATCTTTATTAATATTTTATTTTTCGTTGACAATCAGATTGTTGACATCATTTCTGAACAAACTGAGGGCGATGCAAAATTCGGATTCAGCGCCGGGGTGTAATCGTCAACACACAGACGCACACAGACAGATATCCGAATGCGGAATACGGCATATATGCAAAAAATATGCCGTAAAAAATCAAAATTGGATTACTATACATGAACACTGTCACCGGCTTAAAAATATTCCTGAAAACCCTCCCTGATAAATTCAAAATTTTGAATGCTGTCCCACTTTTCATCACCATGGCTGACAGTTTCTTTATTCAGAACAAGATGTTCAAAAAGAGAGATTTCATTTTCGGCAATGTTTATCTCATCACCTGCTTTCATCTTTTCTATTACGACTTTTCTCGTTTTATTCAAATTTATCTCGCGAAAGAAATTGCGATAAGACACGGCAGGCAGAATTTTGGCTTCGGCATATCCTACGGACAATTTGACATTATTCAAACTCATTGATTTCCATAATGATTCGCTGAAAAAAAGCCTGTTTTCAGAACTGTTCAGTGACCACAATTCCTGTTTGAAGCCGCGTTTTCTCAAATCATCTGCCTGTCTGACGATGTCTTCCGTCTTACCTGTGAGACAAAGGCTTCTGATATAGCCGTTTTCGGTAATATCTTCAAAGCTTTTTTTTATGAAAGCCGCATTTCGTCTGCGGCTTGCGGCATTCTGAAATCTGTTCTTATAGACAAAGGAGCAATAATTGACAGGCAAACCGATGTTGTTTTCAAGAGAATATTTCAGCAGATTCAATGCCGTGAGTTCCGACTCCAGCACGGTGACTTTTTCTCCGTGCAGAAACGTGTAGTTTCGTTTTGCAATATTTCTGTAATTATGGGGAGTCAAACGCAACTGATGCAGGTTCAGATAATTGATGCCGATGTCTCTCATTTCCGAGAGTTTCAATTTCATCTGTTCATAATCTTCAGGAACAGCCGGAATTTCAACGGTTACATTTTTGATGACACCTACAGCCGTTTCAGCTTTTTTCAGATTGTATTTTGTAGCGCCGATGTCAAAGCGGATTTCATCCAATCCTGCATCTCTCAGCTTTGACAGCATATCTTTACGCGCCAACGTGCCGTTTGTGTATAACCACAGATAGATTTTATCTCCGAATTTCCGCTTGACCGCAGAGACAAAGGTCAATGTCTTATCAAAGGTCAGCAGGGGTTCGCCGCCGCTGATACTGACGCCCCTGAACCCGAATTTGTCAATATAGTCAATATAGTCATTCGGCTTTGCAAATTTCAGCCCGTTTGTCGTTGGCAGGTCAATTTCATTTTGTTCGGCGGGACAATAAAAACACCGGCAGTTGCATTTTCCGTTGATAAACAGACAGGACCAGTCGCCCTGCCCGCAGATTTCACAGCCATGAGACAATTTGCTGCAATCCGATTTTGAATGCTTTGAGCCGAATCGCACCCGAGTTTCCAGATAAGACAAAATCTCTTTTCTCAATTCCGATGCGTTGCGAGCCTCGTTTTCAGACAGCCATTTTAAACTGTCATATTTTTCAGCATATTCTCTTCTGTTGCATTCAATCAGCCGTATTCTGTCCCCATCCATACTGCAAGCCTCCACGAAGAAATACACAAACATTAAGAAAAATAAAGCGGTTAAATACCGATGCCGGCTTATCCGGCTTTGACTGCAAGCCGGATCACATAACTGACAACTGCAAGGCTGACAGCAAGCGAAGCCAGAAAGAAAATAAAGGGCGAATACTGCGGAAGAACAATCAGTTGCGAAATTTCAAAAAAGGGCTTGAGATAAGCGGTCCGCACTATGTCCCGCATGAGTACCATGAGAAATACCAGACAAAGCAGGGAACCGGTCGCCGCGCCGATTTTCCGATAAACCCCGAAAAGCAGAGACATGGCTGCAAAGGCAAACGTCGCCAGAAAAATGACCGTAGCGGGCATATTGTGTCCCATAAACAGCAGCATGATGTCTTTGGGCAGACTCAGGATGAACCAGAAGCCGACAAACAGTTGAACCATGCTTGCATAGATAAAGTATTTCATTCCCCGGTCAACATTTTCTTTTGCGCCGACAATTCCTTTTTTTTCTTTGAAAGACCAAAGAATTGAAGTAAAAAGCCCGCCGATTGCCAAAGACGCTGTGACAAAATGCAGAAATCTGGGAAAAAGCGTGGGGTCAGAGAGATTCAGAAGCGTTCCCTCGGCGTTTTGGAAATACCTGAGCCATGATTCTGGATTCAGCATCAGCGTCATGTTGTTGGTAAACAGGAATCCGATCAAAAGAAGCAGCACTACTGTTGTTCCGATAAAAAATCTGCGGGCAGTCTTTAATGTCTCAAATCTGAATTTGTAGTAATATGCGCTGTAATAGGCAATTATCAGCAAGGCGATGACCGAGAGCCACCAAACCGCCATGAGTACAGAACTGACATAGATGAAATGCCCGTAGAGAACCTGAAGAAACAAAAAGGGCGCAACGCCGAAGTTGACGGTAAAGGCAATGATAAAGGTAAGTTTTTCGGAAATGTCTTTTTCAAGAGAAGTCATAGCGTAGTCTGCCTCAGATTTTAATGCTCCGACAAAAGCGATGATGCCGGTGCCGAGCATGACATTCACCAAAAGGATGTGAAGCGTAAATGTGAGGATGAGAAAAAAAGAGAACCATTCCCAGCGGAGGGGAATGGCGTCCGGCGTAGGAATAAGAACAGAGGGGTCCATAAGTTGTTTGATATCTCCTTTTTTTAGGAACACGAAAACACGAAATTTACGAAAAGCACGAAAGTTCTTCTCCTATCTCGTTCCCCCGCTCCGGAGTGCGTCTTTTTTATTAAAAACGATATTAAAAACGGAGCGGAGCGAAATTTTTGCAGCAGAACGGGTTTCAAACCCGTTTTACTGTAAAACAACTGTAGAACGGGTTTCAAACCCGTTTTACTGTGCTTCCGGAGTGCGTCTTTTTTATTAAAAACGATATTAAAAACGGAGCGAAGCGAAATTTTTGCAGCAGAAACGGGTTTCAAACCCGTTTTACTGTAAAACAACTGTAGAACGGCCCAGTCTGAAAACAGATAAACCCGTTTTACTCCGTATCTTTCGTGTTTCAGTTTCTAAGCGACTGTTCTGCGATCTGCCCCACAGTGTATTCACGCAGTTCTCTTTC
>JAIFKL010000096.1 GCA_020049595.1 Desulfobacteraceae bacterium | reverse complement strand
AGAAATATTGTCCGTTCTGCAATTTTCTTCTGCTTTGCGCTCTTTGCGGTCTTTGCGAGAGATTTGCTGATTATTTCCGAAAATGTCTATTGTGTAAAAACTGAATTACTCGTCGTTTGCTGCTATATTATGAAAGACAACACACCCCCTCATCAGACCCGCCTTTCTGCTTTGTCAGATTTTCTGCTTCGCAATCGCGAGCATATCATCATGGAATGGGCAAGACGCCTGCATTCGGAAGTCGGCGAGCAGTATTCCCGAAGACCCCCGGCAGAGCTGATGGGAACGGTTTCCGAGGCTTATGAAGACAATTTTCATGTTCTTGTTCACAATGATTTCAAGCCCATTGACCGCTTTATCGAAACCATTACCCGCATCCGTTTGGAAACAGGATTCTCTCTTTCTGAAGTGCAGAAAGCCTTTGAACTGTTTCGCAGCATTGTGATTCCGCTTCTGGCAGACGAGTTGAAAACCCGTTCTGCCGACGAGTTCCATGAGCATATCACCGACATCAACCGATGTCTGGCATACACCATTCACCGTTTCAGCGACTATTTTCAGGGAATGCACGAGAAAACCATCCGGGAGCATAATCTCAGGCTCGAAGAAGAAGTGCGGATCCGCACCGCAGAACTGAGAGAATCTGAACTCAAATATAAAACGCTGGTGGAGGAAATCAGCGACGGCTATTTTGTGGTCAGAGATGAGATCATTATTTTTGCCAACCGTGCTTTCTGCAAAATGCACGGCGCAGAACCGGAACATATTGTCGGAGAAAAATTTTATACCTTCATTGCGCCGGAAAACCGCAGCGAGATTATTGAAATTTACAATAAAAGTCTTGAAAAAATGTCCCGCCCCCGTGCCTTTGAATACATGCGTCTGACCAAAGAGGGAAAACTTTTTCCCACCGAGATTATGGCGCGGATCACGCATTATGAAAACCGGCTTTCCACCATCGGCATCTGCCGGGATATTACCGAGCGGGTCAAAATGGAGCAGCGGATGCGGGAGGCGGAGCGAATGGCATATATCGGACAGATCACCGCTTCCCTTTCCCATGAGATACGGAATCCGCTTTCAGCCGTCAAAATGAATCTTCAGATTCTCAAAAAAAATCAGCAGATTCAGGGCAACGATCAGCGCCGCATTGATATTTCCGTCAGAGAAGTGATGCGGCTTGAAGGCATCCTCAAAGAACTGCTTGATTTTGCCAAGCCCCTTCAGTTGAAAATCACCGATTTCAATATCAATTCCATTCTTTCCGCCGCGGTGGAACTCTTGGAGGTAAAATTCGATCAGAAACAGGTGGCGGTGTTTCAGTCTTTTGATTCGGAAATACCCGCGATGCAGGCGGACGGCGAAAAGCTGGGACAGGCTTTCATCAATCTGCTGCTGAACGCATTCGAGGCATCGGAGCCGAAATCAACAATATGGATTTATACGCATTACCGTCCGAATGACCATCCGCATTCCCGCATTGAGGTCATTATTGAAGATGAGGGACAGGGACTTTGCGAAAAACATCTTTCCGAGATATTTGAACCTTTTTTCACGACAAAAACAAAGGGGACAGGTTTGGGTCTGACAAATGTGAAGCGGATTGCGGAGGCGCACGGGGGCAAAATAACTGTGTCGTCCCGGGAACCCCGTGGGGCATCGTTCCGAGTGAATCTGCCTGTGAGACAAATCTGATGTCGCCGGCGGTACCGGCGGTACCCTCCATGCCTGAAGGGCTTGACAGAAATCCTGTGAATCCTTTAATCCTTTAATCAGGGTTCAGACATCGGATTGAAGGGCACGTCACCGACGTGCCCCTACGGTTCACAAAATCCCCAACCCTACCTTTTATCAAACATTGCTTTGTAGAAAGAGCAGCTTCCCTTGCATTCATTCACTTTTTCCAGATACTTGCCCTGCTTTTTCCCATGGCACAGGGTCCCGGCAACACTGAAACAGATTTTGCCGGAATTGGGATAAGCCGGACATTCTTTTTCTTTTCCGCATTTAAGATGTTCCCAACAATTTTGATTCGTAGCCATAACATATCTCCTTTTAATTTAAAATATTATCCCCTTTTCTTACCGGGGGCATGGGGAATTTTTTTTTCAACTGCTTTTTTAATCATCTTATCATCCGCGATGAAAGGAATCGTGATGTGATCCGATTCGCCCAGCATTTTGTTGTAGTGAATTGCAGTTTCAACAGCATGTTCATTGCGGGCCCATGAACGCCGCGCCACGCCGCCCATCACATCCCAGTTGATCGCCTGCCTGATGATGTCGTCCACCCGCCCGCTCCCGTCCAAAACCAGTGCGAACCCGCCGTTAATCGCTTTTCCGATGCCCACGCCCCCGCCGTTGTGCAGGGCGACCAGACTCATCCCCCGGGCAGCGTTTCCCGTGAAACAATGAACCGCCATTTCTGCCATGATATTGCTTCCGTCTCTGATATTGGCTGTTTCACGGAAAGGCGAATCCGTGCCCGCGGTATCGTGGTGATCCCGCCCCAGCATCACAGGCCCGATTTCTCCGTTCCGAACCATTTCATTGAATTTCAGGGCAATGTCCATTCTGCCTTCGGCATCCTGATACAGAATCCGAGCCTGGGTGCCGACCACCAGATTATTTTTGGCAGCATCCCTAATCCACATATAATTGTCCCGATCCTGAAAACGCCTCTCCGGATCAATGCAGTCCATCGCGGCGCGGTCTGTTTTTGCCAAATCTTCGGGTTTTCCGCTCAGGCATACCCACCGGAACGGTCCGTAGCCGTAATCAAAAAACAGGGGACCCATCATGTCTTCAATATATGAGGGAAAAATAAAACCGTCAAGAGTGTCTCTGCCGTTTCTGCAAACCTCTTTTACGCCCGCGTCATACACGGCTTTGAGGAAACTGTTTCCGTAGTCAAAAAAATATGTCCCTTTTGCGGCAAGTTTTTTAATGAGTTCATAATGCTTTTTCAGAGAGCGGTTCACAAGTCTGACAAATCCCGCGTGATCGCTTCTGAGCATGTCGGTTCTCTGTTCAAACGTCAGTCCCTGCGGACAATATCCGCCGTCATAAGCCGCATGACAGGAAGTCTGATCCGAAAGCAGAGCGATTCCGATCTTATGCCTGACGGCATAATCAAGCAAATCCACGATATTTCCGTAAAATGCAACGGCAAATCCCTGTTTTTTCTGCCGGTATTTTTCGGCGATGCGGAAAGCTTCAGCCGGAGATTCAACAACTTTGCTCACCCATCCCTGTTCGCGCCGGGTCTGAATCCGGGACCGATCCACTTCAGCGATGATACCGACACCCCGGGCAATTTCAACAGCTTTGCCCTGCGCGCCGCTCATTCCTCCGAGACCCGATGAGACAAAAAGAATGCCCCGCATATCGCTTTCCGCGGGAATCCCCAGCTTTGAGCGCGCAGCATTGAGAAGCGTGGAATAAGTCCCGTGAACAATGCCCTGAGGCCCGATATACATCCAGCCGCCCGCGGTCATCTGCCCGTAATTTGCCACGCCCAGCGCTGCTGCCCGGTGCCAGTTTTCCTGATTGTCATACATGCCCACCATCAAGGCGTTGGTGATTATGACTCGCGGGGCATTGGGCGAGGATTTGAAAATGCCGACAGGATGTCCCGAAGCCACCGCAAGAGTCTGTTCCGAAGTCAGCACTTCAAGATAGCGTTTAATCAGCCGATACTGCATCCAGTTCTGGCAGACCTGTCCGGTTTCTCCGTAAGTTGTCAGTTCATAAGGATAAAGCGCAACATCAAAATCCAGATTGTTGTCAATCATCACCTGAAAGGCTTTGCCTTCGATGCACCTGCCTTTGTATGCGCTGATGGGACGTCCGATGATGTTTCCCGAAGGTCTGAAACGGTATCCGTAAATTCTGCCCCTTGTGAGCAGTTCATCTAAAAATTCGGGAGCAAGGTTTTTCTGCCATTTTTCAGGGATATATCGAAGCGCATTTTTCAGCGCCAGCTCGGTGTCTGCCCTGGATAAAGTAAAGTTTCTTTTCGGCGCTCTTCGGATGCCTTTGATAAATCTGGGGTGTTTCGGCATACGGACAAAGCTGTGTTCCAGTTTGACAATCATTGCCTCGGAAATATCCGCATTGCTGAACATGTTCCGGCTCCTTAATTTTTTTTAAAAAAAGCTTTTCTTAGCGTACTTAGCGTACTTAGCGCCCCGGCTAAAATCAGATGCGAGAGATAAAAAAGTTCTCGCATCTGATTTTAGCCGGGGCGCAGAGGGCGCAAAGGCTGCAAAGAAATATATCCTTGATTTTTTTTAAAAAAAGCTTTTCTCAGCACCCTTAGTAAAGCGATTTTGCAAATCGCTTTGAAGCGAATTTTCTGATTACCGGCGCATCATCTTGGGAACGAGAGAAAGCAGCAAGAACCGCTTTCCCCAATCAGGAATTTTTCTGCTGATATTCTATCAACGGCCGCATCGCATTGGCTATTCCGCCCCCAAGTCCCATATAAAACAGAATCTCTCCGGCAACAACCCCGATATGGAGGATGTAAACACCGCTGATGCAGATTATGCCGGGAATCACAGATGCAAGCAGATTATTTTTCATATTGCAATCCAACTTCCGTGCAAGCTCAAATAGCTGAGGGATACGCCTGAGGCTCTGATCCATCAGAATGATCTGAGCGGTATCGGTCGCTACGGTTGCAGCCCCGCGCAAAGATACGGATACATCCGACTGTTTCAAAGCAACCGCGTCATTGATGCCGTCCCCGACAAAACAGACCTTTTTCCCGCTTTGCTGAAGATTTTTAACAATTTTTGCCTTATCCTCCGGCAGTACCTCGGCAAAGAAGTTTTCCACACCCGTCTCCCGTGCTGTCACCTGTGTAACGGTTTCTTTATCTCCTGAAACAATATAAACATTCAGCCCCAGTTGCCGCAGGTCTGCAATTACATCCGCAGCATCCGGACGGATATCGGCATGTAATTCGATGACGCCCCCCAGATCACCGTCAACAGCTACATAAATAAGAAGATAGGCATAAGCGCTGCAATATGTCTGAAGGTCTTCAATTTCAGGCGGAACGGCAATTCCTTCCTCTTTTATAAATCTCTCACTCCCCAAAAGAATGCGCCTGCCGTTTATCAGAACTTCCAGACCGTAACCGCTTTTAAAGGTTGTATTATCAGGAGGCGCTGTCACCTCAATCCGACGCAGTTCGGCTTCATGCCGGACAGCCCTTGCAACAGGATGTGTCTGCTTACATTCGGCTGCTGCCGCCCATATCAGAATTTCATCCTGTGTATAAGAATTACACGGATGAATCATGGACACACGCGGCTGTTCCTCTGTGAGGGTGCCGGTTTTATCGAAAATAACCGTATCAATATCTTTCAGAGATTCGAGCGCACGCCCATCTTTGACCAGTATGCCTTCACGCGATGTTATCTGCAGAAAATTCAGAATACTGATCGGTGAAATAATCCTCATGTTATAACAGAAAGGGGACAGTAAAACCGCTGTCGCGCTTGCCGGTCCCATAAACGGCAGGGTTAATGCGCCCAAACCCAGCAAAGGCAGCGCGCCTTTTTCGGCAATCATTTCTCCTTTGGTCTGCAAAGAGGTCTTATAATCCGCAGTATTGCTTAAAATTTTTCCTATCCGGGCGGCAACGGTCTGATTTCCCGCTTTTTCAACCTTTACAAAGAGCCTGCCGGATATCTGCATCGTGGATGCAAAGACCTGTTCGCCTGCATATTTTTCTGCGGGCCGGGATTCTCCGGTCAGAATGTGCTGGTCAATGGTCCCGGTCCCGGAAATAACCGTCCCGTCAGCCGGCACAACTTCTCCTGCACTGACAATAAAAATATCGCCTTCCTTCAACTGTTCGAAAGGAACAGAGACTTCGATGCCGTTCTTGTCCACCCATACATTTTCAGGAATTTCTCTGAAAATATTAATCAGATCGTTTCGGTGGGTATCCTGTATCCTAAGCAGCAGTTTTCGGATAACACACATCATGGCTGAAAAGAATGAGAGCAGAAGGAAATATCTCATCAGGAGCAATGCTGCGGATATCACTGCGTCAAGAACGCCCAGTCCGACTTTACGCTTTTCTGCCAATTCTTTATACGCATTTTTGAAAGAGGGGAAAAGAAGCCACAGTAATCCGGGAATGCTCAAAACATTCAGCACGGGAGCGGAAAGCATGTAACCGCTTATATTCATTACTGCCAGTCCTGAAGAAATCGTCAGGGACCGGTTCAGCTTCCGATCTGCTTCCCTGAACTCCTGATTATCTGTATCAGAAAAAATTTCAGCCGGTTGATCCTTGCGGACTTTTTTATTGTCAGCTGCGATTATCTTATCTGTTTTCTTTTTGGTTTTTTTGTACGCTTTTTCTCCTGCATAAAGCAAAGAACATAAAATGATAGTCTCAATGATCATCGCAATCCCTCCTGGCCCCCTTTGTCATTCCGGGGAAGATCATCATTTTCAATCCGCCAGCAGATGCCTGACTGTTTTCCGCTTTCATGTCGTAAGGCAATTCATTGCCTGTTTTCAAGCGTTTTCCGATCTCCCCTTATGGTTATAGTACAGGTTCGATATCCGCTTTCCCGGGGAAGAGGGAAAACAGGAATTTCTATCTTTCCGTCCCCGGGAAGTCCCGGCTCCAGTCCCCTGGGAATAACAATAAACCCCGACGCCGAATCCTCAACATCCTTTTCCGGTAAAGGGACTGTAATTTCCCAGCCGGTTGCTGTTACGGATATTGAACAATCCTCATCCCATAAGTCCCATAAGAAAATAAAATCCCGGACAGGTATCGGTGAACTGTTGAAAGACCCGGTGTTATTATCAGTCCGTCTGACAAGAACAATTCTATAGGTGATCTCATCGGGTAAAATCGTTTTCCATCTGGCAAGCCCCTTTTTCAGAGAACAGAGAAAGGGATCTTCCCCGGAGCAAAGCCCCGCGGGCAATTCAAGCTGAGGATCTTCACCGAACTTATAATGATTGAAATGAAAAGGACTCAGATGTCTTAAAATCAGCGTGCGGGTAACAAGCTTTGAAAACGAGCGGACTTCATTCAGGGATTCTTCAGTATCCGACAAATAATCCAGCATCTTCCAGTTCAAAGGAAATGAGAAGAGTGAGGTTTGCGGGATATATTCTTTTATCATATTTTCCATCACAGCGGAGCTTTCATCAAGGTTCCCGACTGACTTGAACAAGCTTATCCGCTGACTGTCGCCCTTTTGAATCCTCAGTGCAAGTTCAGCCAGAATTTCGAACTGCTTATTCCGATCAGCGACTTTTTTCCAGTCATCGGGATGCCACGGCACCATGTGGAATAAAAAAAAATCGGGGTTTCTGCATGAATCCAGAAAATTGATAATATCTGCGGGAAGGCGGCCGCAGGTAAGAATACATAATTTTTTCCTGTGAGGATATTTTTGAAATACCGGCAAGAGTGAAGATATATCTTCTTCATGCAAACCGCTCAGAAAGAATTCCGTATGTTCAGGGCAGAGGTTTATCAGTTCTTCAACGCGGGCATTATCATAGAGAATCCTCGTTCTGTTTTTATCCCCGGACCTCTGAACCACACATCGGAAACATCGGTCTGACCTGTTGTTGCAGATACGGCCTAAGTGGATCCCTATTTGAAAGATTTTGGCAGACGACCGGAACCAGGACAGCGTGAGGGGATCAAGTGAATTTATTTCCGGGCTTGTGTTATATCCTAATTCGTAATCCGCTGCGGGGAGGAGTTTGTTCCAGTCGGTATTCTCCGGTGCGCTGTGAAATTCAACAATCCGCTGAAAAGAACGCTCGTTATGCAGTGCGCTTAAAACATAATCGCTATTGAGATATTTTTTAATCATTCCCGGCATAATGGCGGATGTTAAGCCGCCGATGATAATGGGAATAAAGGGATTGACGGTTCGGATGCGGCTGACGATTGCCTCCACTGCCATGTATGATGATGCCCAAAAAAAATCTATGGCAATAACACGCGCCTCCGCGATCATCTCATCATTCAGTTCGTGAGAGAATACACCGATTTTTGATCCGCTGTATGAGTTGACACAGGTTATCGCACCCGTGGGGATGATGTTGTCATTAACCAGATGTCCGTGCGGATGAATGTATAGAATATCTGCCATACTCATAAGCCGGTCTCCTTTTCAAGCATACGTTCAGATTGTTTTTTCCGGATAATTTTCATAATATCATTGATATTGCCAAAATACATGCAGTCAGCCGGGCAGTGGTGGACACATGCCGGTTCAAGTCCGGCATCAGTTCTGTGAAAACACAGATTACACATTTCCGCTGCTTGTGTTTCAGGGTTCAGTTGGATTGCACCAAAAGGACATTTTTCAGAACAGAGCATACACCCAATACACAGTTCAGGGTTAATTAATACAATGCCATCTGATCTTTTACTTATGGCTCCTTCCCGGCATGCGTCAATACAAGGTGCTTTAGCACAATGCCGGCACCTCATGGGAACGAAATCCGTTTTCAACTTCCCCTCCGCTATTCTGGGTCCGACCGTGACAACATTTATCCTTTTGACACCCACAGGGATGTTGTTTTCCTGTTTACAGGCAACTTCACATACCCGGCATCCGAAGCAATATTCTAAATCAACATACAGGTTCTTCTGGATCATAACCGGTTATCCTCCTCAACCTTGTAAATTTTACATAGGCACCCTCTTACCACTGTAGAACCGCTGATAGGGTCATAAGGAGGATCGCTGCCCATAACTGCATTTATATTTGACTCCATACATCCACGTTCAGGATCGTCTTTTCTCTCCGGAAACCACCAATGTGAACGAGCGTGTACGACATTCGGGTGTATTCCCAGGGTCAACTCGGCTTTTTGCTTCACCCTGCCTTCCTTCTGAGAAGTCTCAATCCACACCCAGTCTCCGTCACTGATGCCGAGTTTCTCAGCGGTTTCAGGGTGAATCTCTATTGCAGGATCCGGACACAACTCTCTTAACCACGGTATCTGCCGTCCTGCACCATGATAGAAGAAGAGAATCCTTGCTCCTGAGATGAGGATCAGCGGGTATTTTTTAAATAATTCGGGGGTACTGTATGGGCTGCATGGCGGTTCCTCGTAGTAAGGCAGCGGGTCATATCCATATTGTTCAAACCGCTTTGAGTACAGCTCTATTTTTCCTGTCGGAGTAGGAAACCGGTATCCTTCTTCCTCATATTTCTTGTATGATACAGGCACGGATACCACCTTTTCCCCTCTCATTTCATCAAAAGTCTTTCCTGACGGCTTGAGCTGCCAGTCGCTGAACTCCTTGACAGATTTCATCGGCAATGCAAATTCGATACCCAATCTTTCTGCCAGTTCAATGAACACCTCTGCCTCATCACGGCATTCTCCTACAGGTTCTATCACTTTTCCGGTTACGCCAAAATGATTGACATAAGCATGTCCTTGTACCAGGTCTTTCTCCAGGTAGCTTGCCGCGGGGAGCAGGATGTCAGCCAGACTGGCGGTAGGAGATATAAAAAAGTCGAATGTTACAAAGAAGTCCGCCTTCTTTATTGCTTCCCGAACCTTTTTACTTTCCTGTTTTCCCATAACCGGATCAGCGGCGTTTAAAAGCACTTTTATCTTATACGGCTTACCCGTAAGCAGCATATCAAAAAAACTTGGCGGATGGGAATTAGCGTCTATAGTTGCGTTGTAGCCATAAAACATAGGCCAGAGATTTACACCCGGGGCTTTTGCCATCTTCTCCTGAGATAAACGGGTTGCCGGTTCAACAGATGTATGGAACATGCGGACAGGCTTTGGGGTTTTGATTAAATTTCCACCCTCAATGTCAATATTCCCTGCCAATGCCATGAGACAATCTACAGCGCGCAGAGCCTGCATGGAATTGTTGTGCATGGAAAGTCCCATAAACATATCCAACGATGCCGGCTTCAGCGTGGCATACATCGTTGCCGCCTGACAAATCTTCTCTTCAGGCACCCAGGTAATATCGGAAACCTTCCTGAGCGGGAATTGTTCAGCTCTTTCCTTCAGCTGCTCAAAACCGAAGCAATAATTTTCTACAAATTTTTTGTCGTAGATCTCATGTTTGATGATATAGTTTATCATTCCCAATGCAAGAGCAGTATCTGTAGCCGGTCGCACCTGCAGCCAAATGTCAGCCTTGGCTGCCAGATTGGTAAATCTGGGATCCGCAACGATAAGTTTTGCTCCGTTCTTAAGCCCTTTGATGATACGCCTGGCAGCGGTCAATTCAGTTTGAAAATGGTTTGCCCCCCAGATGAGAATACATTTACTGTGTTCAAATTGCGGACCATTCCCCTCACAATGACTGATGAAGTTTCCCAAACCGAATGTCGCCATATCTGCATTGCCCTGAGGGCGTAAACAATAATGAGCATCCGTTCCGCAAATCATCGGGCTTTCCAGAGCATGCATAAAGCTGAACTGCCAATTCTCGTTCCCCCTGAGACCGTCACAAAACATCAGCCCTACAGACTCCGGTCCATATTCTTCCCTCGCCTGCCTGATCTTTGCTGCAATGGTATCCAGCGCCTCGCTCCACGAAATTCTTTCCCATTTTCCTGAACCTCGTTCACCAACCCTTTTCATCGGGTATTTTATCCGGTCGGGATGATAAATCTGTTGAATATATGAAAGACCTCTCGGACACATAATGCCTTCATTCTGCGGATGCTCAGGGTCACCTTCAATCTTGATTATGTGTCCATTCCTGACGTGAACCAAAACACCGCATAAACAATGACAGGCTCCGCAGATAGTTCTGCTTACTTTTATCTGAATATGTTTGTCTTCCATTGAGTCCTCACTTCAAAGTTTTGAATCCTGAACATCCGCTTCATATTTCCGGGATATGAAGCGAAAACTGATTTTAAGATATGAGGTATCAGGTATGCAGTTTCCATTGAGCAGACTCCAGTTCTCTGATGAAGTGAACATGATTTTCTACGACTTTATCCAGTATAAACCGTCCTTTTTCCGGGGTCGCCTCTTCGGGATAACCTTCAAACCCTTTTCCTGTTATCTCCTGCATCCTGCTGAAGGCTATCGTAAAATCATTTTTCAAAAACGGTGCCGGGATGCCGATTCCCTGATGCGTTATCATCTCTGCCTGTTCCGCCTTGTTAAGATCAACATAGCCGATACCTGATGCCATTACCACAGCAGTCTCTTCTCCTCCCCCATGACCTTTTCCGCCGTATTTTCCGAAAAGCTGTTTTACCGATTCATCATGACGGGTGGCTTCCCACCAAGTCGTCATCAGCACCAGCATTTCCGGATATTTTTTTCTTGCCTCCAATGCTGCAATCGTCATCGCCGGTATATTGCCGTCATGCGCGTTGACGATCATGACACATCTGACCTGCTGTTTTCCGAGGCTGCAAAGGATGTCGCAGAGCATGTCTGTCAAAACAGATGCTCTTATCGTGACGGTTCCCGGATCATCTTCATGAAGCCGGGAATAGCCGTAATGCACAACGGGTAAAACAAGACCGTCCACTTTTTCAGCAACCTCTTTGCAAATCTGATTCGCAATGATCGAATCTGTGCCTGCGGGCGCATGTTCCCCGTGAAATTCCGTACTGCCTAAAGGCAACAGGACAACATCTGCTTTTTTCAATTCCGTTCCGTTCAACTCGTTAAAAAACCTTGTTTTGGGCATTATTTTTTCCTTTTACGGGGTAAAAGGGTAAGCATGGGGGCTTACCCCTACATTTCTTTATGATGCCGGTATATTTTTACCGCTATCGTGCTTTGTAAAGCGAGTTTTAAACTCGCTATACTATGGTGCTTTGTAAAGCGAGTTTTAAACTCGCTATACTAT
>JAIFKL010000382.1 GCA_020049595.1 Desulfobacteraceae bacterium | reverse complement strand
GCAAAGCGATGTCTGTAACTGTCACTGCGGGACAGACCACAGCAGTCAATATCTCATTGGATGAACCGGGCAGTATTTCCGGGAAAATAACATCATCAGACGGTCAGCCGATTGCGGATGTCTGCGTGGATGTATGGGACCTTTGCGGTGAAAACTGGTACGGCAAAGGAAAAAGCGATGCACAGGGAACTTACAGTATCCGGCTTGCGCCGGGAACCTATTATCTTGTCAGCGACGCCTCCTGCGGCAGTCAGAAGAATTACTATCTCAATGAGTGGTGGAACGGCGGAGACGGAACAAGGGAGTGCAGTCAGGCTTCTCCGGTAACCGTTACTACAGGACAGGAAAGGTCCGGCATTGATTTCCAATTGGGGAGCGGGGGAGCGATTTCCGGAACCGTAGAGACGCACGGCAGTGCGTCTCTACCGAGCGGCGACGGTCAGAGTATTAAAGATGTATGCGTCGTAGTGACAGACAATCTTTGCGAAAAGCCGCTGGGCGGAGATCAGACTGACGATCAGGGAAACTACTTCATCTCAGGCGTCCCCCCGGGCAGCTATTATATTTTCACTGTGGCTTCATGCGAGACAAAACAGAACTATGCCGATGAATGGTGGGACAACAGAGACGGAACCTCTGTCTGCAACAAAGCGGAACCAGTTACTGTGCTTACAGGCCAGACCTTATCCGGCATCAATTTCTCGTTATTTGAAGCCGGCGTGACGGTTGACGAATCCGGCGGAGTGTCTGTGTCCGAGAAAGGAACGACAGACTCCTACACGGTACGGCTGAATGCTCCGCCTTCCGGAGATGTTGTCATCACAATGTCTTACAACAATCAGCAGATTCAGCTTTCCGCAGACAGTCTTACGTTTACACTGGATAACTGGGATCAGACACAGCGCATCACGGTCTCAGCCATACACGACAAACTGGGAGAAGGCGCACATTCGGCAGATATTGCTCATACAGTTGCCGGCGGCGGATATGATGAATTTCAGATTCCCGATGTCACCGTCAGCATTGCAGATGATGCCGTGAAATTAACATTTGCTGCAAACGGCGGTGTCACGAGTCCCAGAGGAACGGTGATTGTGGACACGGATGCCATGCCCTATCCGATCACTGTGTCTCCGAGCTTGGGCTATCGCTTTATCAATTGGACAAGTACGCCTTCGGGTATTATCGGAAATACGAATGCCGCATCTACTATAGTAAACACCGCCGCTGATGCAACCCTAACCGCACATTTCGATTTTGACTGGTCTGCCAAAATAAGCATCAGTCCGAAAAAAATTTACGTGACAGATACGACAAATACCTTTGATATTGATGTAGTAGTGGAAAATGTCATGGATTTGGGCGCATATCAGTTCAGCCTTGATTACGATTCCGCTATTGCCGGCATCGCAAATGAAAGCGATGTGATTTCAGGTCCTTTTCTGGGAAAAACAGGCAGAACCGTTGAACACTTTGTCAACCTTGATAAACCTGAAAATCCGCTGGCAGTTGCCGTCAGTTCCGGCAAAGCCGCGGGTCCGAGCGGCATGGGGATTCTGGAAAAAATAAGATTTACGGTAGAGAAACTGCCCGCCGTTCTCTGTTTTGCCGACAGATGAAATCGGTGAGGCTGTCATTGCCCGTGCCTACACCGTAAAAAGCTCTGCCGGAACCGGCGGAAACATCAGTCCTTCAGGCGATGTCGTTGTGGGACACGGAGAAAGTAAAACTTTCACTATTGCGCCCGCAGACGCATGTTATGCCATAGCAGATGTAGTAATAGACGGCGTTTCAAAAGGTCCGATAACTTCCTATACGTTCACGGATGCAGATAAAAATCATACGCTGACGGCTCATTTCAGTCTCAAAAGCTATGTCATAACTGCCGGAACAGACACGGGCGGCGGAAATATCTCTCCTTCCGGCAATACCACGGCGAACTGCGGATCAGATCAAATTTTCACCGTAAAGCCTGACTCATGCTATCGCATTGCAGATATTCTGGCAGACGGTGTGTCGGTTCTGAATACTGCGGAAATGAGCGGCGACGAAGCCCGCTATACGCTGAGACGTATCACCGGAAATCACTCGATAAAAGCTGTTTTTGCTGTGAAAAACTATATCATAACAGCCGGTGCAAAGGGAACATGCAGTATTACTCCTTCCGGCAATATTACCGCAGAATGCGGGACTGACAAGACTTTTGCCGTCACATTTGATCCCCTGTCTGTGAAAAAAGAGGTTGTCGCAGACGGCAATTCTGTCGGCGCGCCGACTGAATATGTATTCAGAAACATCACTGAAAATCATACGATATATGCCAGCACTGAAACGATTCATCTGGTACAGGTAGTTGTCGGAAATCATGGAACGGTAAGTCCTGCCGGGGACGCATCCGGGAAAGTTGCAGTTGTGCATGGACAGGATCAGACATTCACGATCACCCCGGAAGTCTGTTCAAAAATAGCAGATTTCAAAGCAGACGGTCAGTCTGTGCTGAAAGATGTGAAATTTGACGGTGAAACAGGCAGTTATATTTTCACAAATGTGACGGCAAACCATACATTGGAAGTCGGCTTTGCTCCCGTATCTCTCATACATTGGAAGTCGGCTTTGCTCCCGTATCTCTCCACATAGAAGCTTTTACAGATTCGGACATCGGCGGAAAAATTTCGCCATCCGGAAAAGTAGCGGTCAATTGCGGAGATGAAAAGTCTTTCACTATCACGCCCGATGACTGCTACATCATAAAAGATGTGCTGGCAGACGGCAAATCTGTCATGGCGGACATTGTATTTAACGGCGATGTCGGAGCATACACCTTCTCTGATGTAAGAGAAAAACATGCTCTCAAAGCGGTTTTTGCTCTCAGGACATTTACGCTGGATGTTGTCACAGAAGGCGACGGCACGGGAACATTTACCGCAGAATATCTTGATACTGACGGAAACATCACAGAGACATTATCAGACCTCATGCCGCCGATAGCCGTGTCCTGCGGCAGCGATGTGAAACTTACTGCAAATCCTGAATGTTCGGATTTTGTCGGATGGATCGAAGACGGCAATCTCTCAGGGACAGGAAGTATGACATGGGAAGATATTCGTTCAGACAAAACCGTGACGGCTGCATTTGATCTGATACGCCGCGGGGATGTAAACAGGGACGGGAATATTGATCTGAAAGATGTTATTCTTGCCGTTCAGATAGCTGTCGGCGCGATGACAGGTCCGACTGTTCGGAGTGATGACAGCGGAGCGGAAATTACGGTCTGTGCGGATATAAACGGAGACAAAAGAATCGGATTGGAAGAAGCGGTGTATGACCTGAAACTTGTCTCCGGCATGGAGGAATATTAACAGGGATATAAAGGATATACAGGATAACTGCTATCCTGTATATCCCTGTTTAAAATAACATACAGAAACAGACTTGACAACGCACTACTCAAACAGCGGAAAATTTCTCGGCGCAAATGCGTCAAATACCGGCGTCATGCTGAAGAAATGTGCATTGAAAACCGGCTTTCCGTCTGCACCCATGAGAATATTTCCCGATTCTCCCAGCGGAAACATGCTTTCGATACGCAGGGGGCCCGACTTGCCGAATTCCACGCAATGCGCGTAAGTAGAACGCCATGAGAAAAGCGTCTGATGCACACTTCCGAGCATATCGTGTTTGTAGTCAATGCGCTCTCTGTAATCGCCGGTTGCTGTAGGCGGACGCTTAAACAGAGGGAAGACATTGTCCAATGCCTGAACAATAATTTCGGCAACCGTCTGCGGCGCATTTTCATCTGAAATATTTTGGAACCAGTTGTATCTGTTTACGATTCCGGAATTTTCTCCTGCAAGTCCGCGCAGCAGCACATTGAAGAGAATCGTCACGGCATAGTCTTCTTCCACAGTCCCCAGCTCATCTTCAAAGGTCAGCCGGATAACTTCCCGAATCCATTTGTCAGCCAGATACCAAGCGTCAGGACGCTCAAGCCCTGTCGCCCAGTTCGATTCTCCGCCTGCGACAAAATGACCGTCATAATTTTCCAGCAAAGCCAATGCCGCAAGACGGTTTTCTGTGGAATTTTCCCGAATCACCCCGGAAAAGTCATCTGCTACGAATTTCCAAGGGTTTCCGCCTTTGTTGAATGAATCGGTGGTCGCAATGTTTACAGCCAAGTCTCTTATTTTTTCAAACGTCAGATTGCTATGGGCGGAAAGATAATCTTCAACTACATGCGCCCGGTGAAACTTCCCTAAATAATAAGATAATTCATTGAAAGCACTGGAATAGTCCGCACTGCTCTTGTTGTTCCAGCCGCCGTAAAAACCTCTTGAGGTATTCCGATCTGTGGAACGGGGTCTGAGTACAGCAGCATCCCATTCTGCCGGCGTTGTTCCGGGAAGGAATCCCTGAGGCAAACGATATTCGCCCGCAGGACGGAGCGGATCACGACCTGACATCCAGTAAGCGATGTTCCCGTCTCTGTCCGCATAGCAGAAATGATGGCTCACGCCCACAGATTCGATGCCAGCGCCGAATTCATCCATGCTCGAAGCCTGCGCCAGTTGCAAAAGTGCTTTATATACATCCAGTTCATATCCCCAGTGCGAGTACTTCCATGAGATAATCGGGTTGTCCGAACTCGGCGTATAAGTTGAAGGATTATACGGGAGCGGATTGATAACAGGTCCGTGCGAGCTTCTGAAAACAGGCAGTTGCACATCATCCTGCCCTGCCACTTTGATGATTTCCGTTCTGTGCAGACTTACCGCGGACGGAGATTCGAGGTAGTAATCCACTGTGTGAGCATGTCCCACCTGCATGGACCAGGCATGATGCGGGGTGCGTCCGATGATGATGCCGGGAATGCCCGCAACCGTCATGCCCGAAATATTCAGCCCGCCGGCGCTGATAGAACCTTCCAGCACAACAGAGGGAACGGAAAACCCCATCTGCGGACCCGAGTAAAGTATCGGATTTCCGGAAGCAGTTTTGCTCCCTGCCAGCACCCATGCGTAACTTCCCATCTGAGTATAGGCATTGATTTTTTTCAGATTTTCCCTAACCTGACTGCGGGTTTCAGCCATATCAGCCGAGGCAGAATTAAGATCAGGAAGCATCGAAGCTGTTTTGGCAGAAATCTTGGAGATGATCGGAGATTCGGTGTCGGCTTTTCTGGAAGCGTTTTCCGATTTGGGAATATAGGTAAGTGCGTCAGGATCGTTGACCCAGCGCAAATCTTCAAACATCGCCTGAAAATCATTCGGAAATTTTGTTGCAAGTTCGGCAAAAAGCACCGCATTGTCAATCTGCCCCTGAGCTTCATACCCTTCGCTGTCGAAATTTCTCAGCATCAGGGCAGTCCACGCCAAAAGATCGGAGCAAGTCCAATCTTCGGGACTGAATTTCAGTGCGGCAAATTCAAAAGGGAGAAGAGAAGCGTCTTTGCGGATTTCGGCAATGCGGCGGTTGAAACCGGCAACATAGCCGTTTACGACTGATTTTGATTTTGAATCAAGCGAGTCAAAAGCAGCCTGCAATTCCTCATCCGAATAGCCGATAGTACGCATGAACATATCTGTTTTCAGATTGGCGTTGTTAGTCCCGGCACCCAGTATTTCCGAGAGTCTGCCTCGGGCAGAGCGCCGGTATGTTTCCGCCTGCCACAGCCTGTCTGTCGCAACAGCATAACCCATCGCTTCAAAAACATCATACA
>JAIFKL010000241.1 GCA_020049595.1 Desulfobacteraceae bacterium | reverse complement strand
GACAGCCGTGTTTTATTCCCGTCATCGCACAGAAACAGGAGAGCCACGCCGATTTTTCCGCTTCGCAGCGGACATGACGCCGGACAAGCGCGGCGCAGGAAGTGCTGCTTTATATGAATTCGCTTTCCGGAGTGCTGAAATGAGCGGAGCAAAATTTCAGCAACATTCTGAAAATACTTAAATTTGATTTCAACACTCCGGTTGCGGAAAACATCAGTGTTGAAAGCGAATTCGTATTATAGTAATCCGATTTTGATTTTTTACGGCATATTTTCTGCAAACGCCTTGTTATGCTTTGTTTTGAATTTTCCGGATATTATTCCCTGCTTCATAAAATAGCCAGTTAAGTATATTAAACAGTTTCTGAATGTTTTCTATAGCGGAGTAGGAAATGATCTCCATTGTAAGAATATTCTGTTGCAGCTTCCCGAACTGCCAGAAGCTCCCCGTTGTAACAATACCGAAAATCTCTGTCTGTTCATCCTGATTAAACCGCTGGGCTGCTATCATTTCTGCAAGAGCCTGTGCCCAGCCTTCATTGAAATTGTCTTTTTTTGCTTCGGATACACATATGACCGGTTTCTCAAAAGTTGTTCCGATATCAGACGCCGGAGCGATAATATAATCAGGAATACCTGACAGACCGTCTTCCTCCGAAATATCAAATCTCATGTGTGACCAGAGAGGCAGACTGTTATGCTTTGACACTACACTCAGTATCGGAAAAATAATACTCTCGCAGATCACATATTCATTCACATAGTTTCTTCTCAGTTCCAGATTTTCTTTGATAAATTTGAAAATATCCTCTTTGACAATAATTTCCCGTTCCTGCAAAAATGATAATTCTTTAAGTTTAATCTTAAATTTCGCCGCGACCTCCTCATATGTAACAAATTTACCGTAAGCCATATTTCCTCCTGTTTTCAAATAAGCGGACAGATTCATCACTATTTGAAGAAGAACCTTTATCAGATGCAGTAAATCCAAACAAAAAATAAACACCTGCAAATAACGGATTGAATCTAATATGAAACATATCTTTTTTTGTGAAAAAGCACAACACAATGTTCAGCCGTGTTAATCGGCTGCAACTTATGGTTAGGCTATAAATATCGAATAAAAAAACAGAAGCGCATTTCAATTTTTCATTTTATTGGGCATTGTCAGTCTCTTCAGCGATATGACGTATGAAGCTGCCTGAAATTTAAACGGTTATTATCTTGCAATTCTTGGCGCAAGTGCTACTCCCGTTTGGAAGAGCTGATCGGCTATGGGTTTAGGATGAATCAGGAATCTTTTACCTCTTTTACTTCATCAAAAATTTTAGTCTGATCTTTCAATAATTTAGGGTGATTGTGATCGTACACTCTTCGGGCAAAATCTTCGAAGAATTTTTCACACATCTTAATTTTCTTCACCGCCTCTTTATGCAGAGTCGGACGGATAATATCTCTTTTTTCAATTTTTCTGAACCAATGTTGTAATTTTTCAAGCTCTTCCTCATTTTCTTCCACTTCGGCAAAAATAAAATTCTTCCGTTCGATTTCAAAGGCTATTTCTTTGAAAAAATCTTCACATTTCTCAATAATTTCATGATATTCTTGGTTTCTTGACTCTGTGAAGGCTTTATAGATTCCCTGTTCCTGATTTTCATCCAGGACTTTACCTGAGATCAGCAGACTGCCGCCATTGTAAGATTTTATATCCTCTGTCAGTTTTTTCAGATCGCTAATCCGCTCATTGGAATAAGGAACAACCCACACGGTTTGGTAATTGACCGCTCCGAGTTTTCTGAGTTGTCTCCACACATGAACTCTTGCTTTTGAAGGTTCTGTCGGCAGGCTGTATGAAAAAAATATCCATTTCATATATGCGTCTCTTTCATTTCACAGTAAAATAACCCATTACATATATAAAATCAAGCCTGATCGCAAAGGCTTCCCGCAATATTCGAAAAAAGCTTATTGCAGGAAGTCGGAAGAAGCGTTTATCAGTGAGGACATGGGCATCAGGGATATAAGAATATACCGGCCAAAAAGTTTATCAGTCTGTTCAGCGATATGACGTATGAAGCCGCGCGAAGCATAAACGGACCTTATCTGGCAATTCTCGGCGCAAGCGCGACTGCTGTCGGAATCATTGCCGGTCTGGGAGAGCTGATCGGTTACGGGCTGAGGATGATTTCGGGATATGTCAGCGATAAGACCCGGAGATACTGGCTGATTACGATTTTCGGGTATGCGGTCAATCTCTTGGCTGTTCCGCTCATGGTGCTGGCAGGGCATTGGGAAATCGCGGCTGCACTTATGGTGATGGAAAGATTAGGCAAAGCCATCCGCACACCTGCGCGTGATGTGATGCTGTCTCATGCGGGCAGTCAGATCGGTACGGGATGGGCATTCGGACTGCATGAGGCTATGGATCAGATCGGAGCCGCATCAGGTCCCTTGATTCTTGCTCTTGTTTTTTATTACAAAGGGGGATACAAAACAGCATACACGATTTTGGCAATACCTGCGGTTCTTGCACTGATAAGCCTTATGTTTGCACGTTTTTCGTATCCTCAGCCTGCCGAACTCGAAAGAGCTTTCCGTCAAGTTCAGCCGGAAGGAATGAAGCGTAATTTCTGGATTTACATGGCTGCGGTTGCTCTGCTCGCGGCAGGATATGCGGATTTCCCGCTGATTGCCTTCCATTTCAAAAAAACCGCTGTTGTTGATGAAAGCCTGATACCGTTGTTTTATGCGGCTGCCATGATCTCGGATGCGGTTGCTGCTCTGATTTTCGGCAAACTCTTTGATCGGATAGGGCTGTTCACTGTGGCTATCGGAGTGTTATGTTCCGTATTTTTCGCGCCGCTGGTCTTTCTGGGCGACTGGAAACTGTCTCTGGCGGGAATGGTGTTATGGGGAATCGGAATGGGAATGCAGGAATCTGTCATGCGGGCAGCCATTGCACAGCTTGTGCCTTCGGAAAAACGCGGCTCTGCTTACGGCGTGTTCAATATGGGATACGGGCTTTTCTGTCTTTTCAGTCGTAAAGCGATTTTTCAAATCGCTCAAACCGCTTGAAAAGCGGTTTTACGGAAAACACTGTTTTTGATAGCGAATCCGTATTATATGATATGTCCGTGATGTATCTGGTGATCTTTTCATCATCGCTGCAACTGATTTCGATAATTCTGCTTTCTCGTGCAAAATAAGGAGCAATGAGAGACAGATATGGAATATTTCGTCAAAGCCAAAGAGAATCTGAAGATTGCTCTGTTGAGTTTCGAGCAGGAATGTTACAATACCTGCGCGAATCGGGCATATTTCGCAGTGTTTCAGGCAGCTATCGCAGCACTGCTTCATACGGGCGTAAAACGGGGAAAATATGATCACAAATGGGTGCAGTCGGAGTTTAATGAGAGACTGATCAAACGCAGGAAGGTTTATCCGGGCAGGATAAAACCGTATCTGATGGAAATGCAGATGCTCAGAAATACCGCTGATTACGAACATCGGAGCATCAGTAAAAACGATGCATCCGATCAGCTTCGCAAAGCACAGGAAATGATAGGATTGATCGAAAAGGAGATCGAACAATGAATTTCAAACAGGAACAACTGATTGAGGAAGTGTTGAATTATGTTACGGAGAAATTTCCCGAAGTGAAACTCCTCAATGTTACGGAAAGTCCCGAAGACCCGGAAAGTCTTTGGATCAGAGTAACCTCACCGGAAGATGAGGACAGAAGATCGGAACTGATAAGCTATTCTTGTAGCAAAACCATGGATATTCTGGAGCATTACGGGTATCACATGCTGGTAATGCCGCTGTAACAACTTACTGAATCAGCCGCCCTTAATCAATAGGAGCATCTATGTTATCGTTTGACAAAAAAGATATTTTTGCAAAATTCACAGCCCCTTCCGGCGAAGAGGTTGAAAAACACATTGAAGTCCGTGTCAATCCCATTTCCGGGCGGACCAGCAGAATCGCTTTCGGACGCGGCGCGGAAAAAGAACCGGGAACAGAAAACCTTCCGCTGCCCCCGCCGAACAGCACTGATACTGCCAATTGTCCTTTCTGCAAACCGCAGGTCATGTCAAGAACGCCGAAGATTTTTTCCGATATTTTTCCCGGCGGGCGTTTATGTTACAACAATTCGATTCTGTTTCCGAATCTGTTTCCTTACGGCGCATATTCGGCAGTAAGTTTGTTTGATAACAAGCATTTTGTCGAAATCGGCACCGCATCCGTATCCTCATATACCGACTGTTTCATCAACTGCCGGAATTATCTTCGCCATATCCTTGAGTATGATTCCGAAGCAGTTTTTATGGCAATCACTCAGAATCATCTGCCTTCTGCCGGCGGTTCTCTGATTCATCCTCATCTGCAAATCAATGCGGATCGGATTGCGGCGAATCATCACCGTTTCCTGAAAAAAAGAGCGGATCGCTATTTTCGGGAAACCGGGCAGTATCTGTTTTCCGATTATCTGCGCCATGAGAAAGAAGACGACAGCCGTTATATCGGAAACACCGGTTCATGGGAATGGATCACCGCTTTTGCGCCTGAAGGTTTTTTCGAAATTTGGGGAATCCTGCCTGAAATAACATCTCTGTATCAGATGACGGATTCGGATTGGACTCATCTGGCTGAAGGGGTTATCAATGCTCAGAAATTTTACCGAAGCCTTTGCAGAAACGGATATAATCTCGGAATGCTGTTTATCGAAGACCAAAAATCTTATCTTGAAATCCGGGTTGTTCTGATTGTGCGCTCCAATTATGCGCCCTGGGTGAGAAATGATCATACCGGCTTTGAACTGATGCTCGGAGATATGGCGACATTCGCATCGCCCGAAGATATAGCGAAAAATGCCAAGGTATTCTGGCATAATCTTCCGTATAAAAATCCGGCTTGACAATGCTATCGGTTGTTGTGCAGAATATGTATTAATATATAAGGGCTATGAAGTCAGCCTTAAACTGTCTGAGAAAAAAAGAACTCGGAATGATGACTTCTATTTGGGGATAAGTCCCTGAATAGAAGTTTTTTTATTTTTGCAGGAGGTGATATTAATGGCTCAATATGCGTTGATACGCGACGGTCTTGAAAATATCATTGCCAAGATTTCGCAAACCGGCACGGACTACAGCAGAAAAAGGCTTGATGAACTGTCTGAAAAGTTGAAACAGGGACAATTCAATCTTGTGATTATGGGACAGTTCAAGCGGGGCAAATCCACACTGATTAACGCCCTTCTGGGTGCGGAAGTTGTTCCCACATCCATTGTGCCGCTGACTTCCATTATTACCGTTCTGCGGTTCGGCGGGCAGCCCAAAGTCTTTGTCCGGTATTTATACCAATTCGCTATCAAAAATTAATAATCCGGTGAAATCCTGTAACAGATTTAACGGTATTTTTATTTTGTCCGAGTTCATATAAAGCATTGACCGATTCGTAT
>JAIFKL010000344.1 GCA_020049595.1 Desulfobacteraceae bacterium | reverse complement strand
ACTGTAAAAGAAACTGTAGAGCGGGTTTCAAACCCGCTTTACTCCGGGTTTCAGCAGAGAGGGTTTCAGGTTTCAGCAGAGCGGGTTTCAAACCCGCTTTGCTCCGGGAAGCCGGAAAAGGTGAAAGGAATGAAAATATTCCGAAAAATGAGCAAAGTCCTTGTTGCCGACGATGACAGGGTTCAGCGTGTGATTCTCCGCACAACGCTGGAGGCTGAAGGTTATGATGTGATCGAGGCAGAAGACGGTTCCGAGGCGATTGAAAAATTATCCCAGGACCCCGATATCCGGCTTGTCGTCACAGACCTTGCCATGCCGAAAATGAACGGCTATGATCTCATAAAGGCGATCCGCCGGACAGAACTTCGTTATATGTATATCATTGTGCTGACTTCCATGGACGACAGAGAATCTCTGTTGCAGGCATTGAATCTGGGGGCAAACGAATTTCTGACCAAACCGGTTTTTCCGGATGAATTGAAACTTCGGCTTCGCGCCGGCACACAACTGCTGAAATTGGAAAGTCAGGAAGAACTGATTTTTTCCATGGCAAAATTAGCTGAATCCCGAAGCAATGAAACCGGATTTCACTTGGAGCGGGTAAAGGATTACACCCGTATTATTGCCAGAGACCTGTCGAAAAGTCTTCCGGAATACGGTCTGACGCCTGTGATGGCAGATGAAATCGCCAGAGTCAGCCCCCTGCATGACATCGGAAAGGTTGCGATACAGGATGCAATTTTGCACAAACCGGGCAAACTCACGGAAGAAGAATTTGAAATCATGAAAACCCACACGACCGAGGGCGGAAAAACGCTTAAACTGATATATGACAAAACCCGGTCCACCTATCTGCGGTTGGCTTACGAGATTGCCATGTTTCATCATGAACGCTGGAACGGCAAAGGCTACCCCGTGGGATGCAGGGAAGATCATATTCCGCTTTCTGCCAGAATTATGGCGCTTGCGGATGTTTATGATGCACTGACGACCAAAAGATGTTATAAAGATGCTTTCAGCCATGAAACAGCAAAAAAGATTATTCTGAAAGAAAAAGGGCAGCATTTTGATCCCAGAATTGTCGAAGCATTTCTCCGGCAGGAGGCGGCTTATTTAGAAGTGAAGCATAAATTTCAGGATTGACAGACAATAAGGAAAACAGGAACCACGAAAACACGAAAGTTTTCGTGCTTTCGTGGTTCCGCTTTCGTGGTTAAAATTAAAAACAGACTTTCGTGTTTTTCGTTTCTTTCGCGCTTTCGTGGTTAAAACTTTCATATTTTCGTGGTTAAAAAAAGGAAAAACAGTGGACAGTTATCTGATTCTGATTATTGACGACGACCAAACCCAGCACCTGATTCTGGAAGAATATCTCAAGCAGGCAGGATATGATGTTATCCATGCAAAAGACGGGGAACAGGGTATAAAAATTATGGAGGCCCAGAAGCCTGATCTGATTTTATTAGATGTCCAGATGCCCGTGATGGACGGATTTAAAGTACTTGAAAAAATACGTGAAAAAACAAATTTCAGGGATACGCCCATTCTTCTGCTGACAGCTTTGGACCGTGACAAACTGAAAGTAAAAGCATTGGAATTGGGCGCGGATGACTATATCACCAAACCGTTTAAGAAAGAAGAACTCCTTGCACGGGTCAAAGCTTCGCTGCGTCGCGTAGGCAGGAATCGCCGAAGCACAGGTCTGATGGAGGGCAATCTTTCAGATTTGGGGCTTTCGGACCTGCTGCAAAGTATGGAACTCGGATCAAAGACTGCCGGCATTTTTTTAAAAGAGCTTGACGGCGATATTTTTATTCAAAACGGTTCCCTGGTGCATGTCCGTCATGGAAAATTTACGGGAAATCAGGCATTGAACCGCATTTTTCTGTTGGAAAAGGGATCCTTTTCGGTAAGGTTCAACGAGCTGCCCCCGGAATTTGCCGGAAACGAAGCTATACCGCTGATGTCAGTTTTAATGGGCGTTCTGGCTGAAGTAGATGACATTAAAGATATTGTCCGCCGTATCGGCGTGGAGAACCGTCTGATAAAAATCGCCGACGATGTGTCGGAGTTCCCGGAACTCGCCAAATTCAGGGAAGTTTCCCCGCTCTCTTTTATGAAGCTTGTGGCTTTGATGGAGGGAGATGTCAAAGAAAATCTGAAAACCCTGATTGCGGCTTCCAAAAAAGGGAAAATTAAAATTATAAAATAGGGTTAATTCATTCCGGAGAGCAAAAATCCGTTCTCAGATTAAATGGCGGACACTGAGCTGTAGAACGGCCCGACTTAAAACAGATAAACCCGTTTTACCGAGCGAACCTGGGCCGTTTTACTGACCGGACTGAGCTGTAGAACGGCCCGACTTAAAACAGATAAACCCGTTTTACCGAGCGAACATGAAATGAAATGAAAGGCAAGATTCTCATATTTCATCCTGATTCCGAGACCGGAGACATTCTCAGAACATGGCTTTCGGAAGCAGGTTTTGAATCCGAATATGTGAGCGACGGAGAGGCTGCGCTGAAGGAAGCGATCTGTTTTGTGCCGGATGTCATCATATCGGATACGGTAATGCCGCGTACAGACGGCTTCGAACTGCACCGGCATCTGCGCCAAAAGCCTGAAACTGCGGCTATCCCTGTTGTTTTTCTATGGTCCGGTAAAGAGGTTCCCTTTCACTTAAAAGGCTTGCGGCGGGGCGGAGATGATTATATCTCTAAGCCCTTTGAAAGAGAAGCATTGTTCGAGGCTCTGGAAAGAGTGGCGGAGGAAGCCGCAAAGGCAAAAGCCTTTTATTTCCGCTCCGAGTTCCACGGCGATCTCGCAGAGACAAGTCTGTATAATCTCATGCAGATTGCCGAAATGAACAGTAAAACCGGCGAATTTGTCATCAAAAATATCAAAGCTGAAAAAGTCGGCAGTATGTGTTTTTCAGAAGGCAGATTGGTCAGCAGCACCGCGCAGGATTTGGAAGGAGAAGAAGCATTCTATGCACTTTCGGATTATTCGGAAGGAACTTTTTCATTCTGTGAAGGAAAATCAGACGGTTCAGAACAGATCGGTCTCACAAATACCGACATTCTCGCCAAAGCCTGCCGTCTGCTTGAAGAAGAACAAATATTGAAAGGGCGGGTCCCGGTTCATGATGTTTTTCTGGAAATCGCCATCCGCCAGATACCGCCGGAACTTATAACAGATGTCGGTCAGGAAAATCTGCAAAAAATATTGTCCATGATTTATAAAAAACAGACCGTCCGGGAAATTCTCAGAATCTGCGGGAAATCAGGAATGAGCCGTCTTAGCGCAACATCTGTTCTGCTTCGCCTCATGGATGCAGGGCTGCTGACGATCCGTGAAGAGGCGTCTTTGCCCGGGGTTCCGCTCCTGCCCCGTGCCGGCGCAGAACCTCCGGTTGATAAAAGTCTGGAAAACACATTCAAAGATTTCAGACGACGCGGCGTCACCGGCATTCTGACCATTTTATCCGGAGAAGGCAAAGGCGGGACCACCCGCGCCGCGCTCTTCTTTCAGGACGGACAGCCTGTTCACGCTTATCACGGAAAAACCAGAGGAAAAAAAGCTGTTTATCGGATTTTTTCGGAAAAAAACACAACATTGCATTTCAAACCCCAGCCTGTTGTCATTCATCGGACTCTTGACGAATCTCCGGAACAGTTGCTTGAGGAAGGAAGCCGTGAAGCGGAAACATTTCTTCGTCTGAAAAAAGATTTGTTTGACAATACCGTTGCCGTCCATACGCCGACAATGAACGAGGCATCCATTATCCGCAATATTCCGGATATGGAATATGTGCTGTCGCTGGCGCATCAGTATGACAGCCTGCGGGAGATTATCGAAGCCAGCCAGCTTACAGACCTTCAAACTTACAGATACATGATTTATATGGATAAAATAGGCGTTATCACCCTTGAGACAAGGGGCAGAAAAAAAAGCGAAGATTTCCTGACAACCGAACTGCCGAAAATCACATTGGCGGATAATAAGTTGTGAGGCAGGGGGCAGGTTACAGGTTGCAAGTTGCAGGGGGCAAGTTGCAAGTTGCAAATAATAAGTAACCTGCTCCCTGTAACCTGTAACCTGCCCTCACCTATCCGACCAGTTCTTTCACCGCCTCAAGAATTGTCTTTGCATCCAGCGGTTTTTTAAATGCACGGGATGCCCCCAAATCCTTGGATGCGTTGAGCAGCAGTTCGGTTTCTCCTTTCAGACCTGCTGTAATGGCAATGATTTTGGCATCAGGGAAATCACGCCTGAGTTCGATGATGGTCTCAATTCCTTCTTTTTCGGGCATCACAAGGTCCAGAATCATTAAATCCGCCGGGAAGTTACGGAAAAGCTTCATGGCGATCTTTCCGTTCTGAGCCTCGGATACCTGATACCCCGCCTTTTCCAATATGGAGCAGAGGAATTTTCTCATGATGCTGTCGTCGTCAACAACCATTATGTGTGTCATTGCTTTATATTTTTTCCTTTTCTACCCCTCTAAAAACAGATATTGCCGGGTACAAGATTCACAGATTATTTCCATTCCAAGTCCCGTAGGGACGAATGAAAACAGACTTGCTTGTTCTCAGCCGTCCCTACGGGACTTGATAAAAAAATGAATCCGCTCACCCTGCAATATCTGTTTTCAGCTTTGGTCCGGGCTGTTCTCATACGTCCATGCGGGACTGATACTGATTTTTAATAAACACGCTCTTCAGGGAGAGGGCGGAGGCAAACTTATTTTTCTGCTGCCGCGGGCAGATAGACGCGGACAACCGTTCCTGCTCCCGGCTGCGAATCAACGGAAATCCATCCGTCATGATTATTGACAATTCCGTAAACAGCAGCCATGCCGAGTCCCCGTCCTTTAAATTTTGTGCTGAAAAAAGGCTCAAATATCCGCAGCCTGGTTTCTTCGTCCATTCCTTTTCCGTTATCTTCAACCGTAAGACAGATATATGCCCCGGATGCCCCGGAACCGGGATAATGACGGGTGGAAATGCGGATACTGCCGGAACCTTCGACAGCCTCTGCCGCATTATTCACCACCGCAGAAAAAACCATAAGCATCTGATGCACATCAACATTTACATGCGGAATATCTTTTGCCAGGTCCGCGGTTACGGAAATAGAGGAACTGATGTTCTGTTGAACTGAACGCATTGCATTTTCAACAAATTCACTTAACGATATGCTTTTGACCTGATATTTTCCGCCGTGAGTATATGCGGTCAGTTGTTTGGTCAGGTCTGCCATTCGCTGGGCGCAGTCGTTAAGTGCGTTGAGATATTTGGCGGCTTTCGGACTGTCAGGAAGGGTAATTCTTAACAGATCAATATTTCCGATGACGCCGAATAAGGCATTGTTGAACTGATGGGCAATGCCGCCGGCAAGCGAGGCGATGGCATCCATTCTCTGCGCCTGCCGGATTTGGGCTTCCAGACGGGTTTTTTCCGTAATGTCTTCCGCAATATCAAGAACGCCGAGCAGTTCTCCCTTATCGCCAAAAACAGGGTCTGCCTTCACATTCCAAATTCTTCCGTCCCGTGTATGAATAACGGCATGTTCCGAAGCTTTTGTACGAAATACCTTCAGCGCCGGACAGTTATCGCAGGGCTTTTTCGGATCTGCCCGAAACTCATAGCATTTATGCCCGATCATTTCTTCAGGAGATTTTTTTGCTGAAGCGGCTGCGGCTCTGTTTGCCCAGAGAATTGACAGCTTTTCGTCAACAAATGATATGTTTATACATATTCCTTCAAGAATTGCCTTTTTTTGCGCCTCGCTTTTCCGCAGCGATTCCTCTGCTCTCTTTTCTTCTGTTCTGTCTGCGTAAACAGCTACAATCTCACCGGAAGGCAGTTTATAGACAAAATTTTCCCGCCATCCCTGAATTCTTTCGTCTTTGTAAACGGTCACAGGATGATATTCGGGATTTCCGGTTCTCCATACATTTTGAAATATCTGAAACAGCCCGAAATCCTTCACACTCGGAAAAACGTCCAGAACGCTTTTGCCGATGATATCTTCCCGTTTAAGATTCTCTATTTTTTCACCGGCACGGTTAAAATCTGTAAAAATAAAATCTTCACCGTCATTCACAGCTTTGTAAACTGCCACGCCGTTTTTTGTGTTTTCAAATATGCCTCTGTATCTGGCTTCGTTTTCCCGCAAAGCAGCTTCTGCATCTTTATATTCTTCTGCTTTCTGCTTCAGCTTTTCATTTAATCTTTCTGTTTCAGCGGTCTGTTTTTCCAACTGCTGCTTCAGTTCATCGCAGTATTTTTTGAGAGACTCCTCAGAAAGCCGACGGTCAGGCAGTTCTTTTTCCGATACATTGACTGTTTGCTCTGATGCTTCACAGACCGGCTTTGTTCCCATAGAGAAATTCTCCTTTTAATTTTTCTATCATGCCAAAATATCGGATAAAGGTCAATAAATTTGGTAAAAACATATCGGAGCCGGACTCAGGATAAAAAGACTGTCACGAAAAAATCTTTCTGTGTAAACAAGAAAATGTTATTGTTCGTCATATAATATAAAAAATCGTAAAAAAATCAGGAAAGCGGAATCTTCGGAACACGAAAGTTTCCAAATCTTTGCGATCTTTGCGAGAGATATAACCCACGGAAACCTTTGATCGGATGGCAGACAGCGACAATCAGATTTCAATCTTGGTGAAAAATGCCGGCACCGGTAACAAAGCGGCTTTGGAAGAATTGCTGAGGCTTTTCCGTGAGGATATTTTCCGCATGGTTTACTACCGTGTCCGCTCCCGCATGGATGCCGAGGATTTGACGCAGGATATTTTCATGCAGATGATGAAACACCTGCCGGATTTGAAAGATGCAGACCGTTTCAGACCCTGGCTGTTCCGTATTGCGGTCAATCGTGTGACGGATTTCCATCGGAAAAAAAAACTGCTTTCTTTTCTTGGCACATCAGCAGATGTGGAAGCGTCTTTTTTTACGACCGGACAGGCGTTGACGGAACAATCCGACAATCCTGAAAACGATATGCTGAAAAAGGAATTTCGTGAGCAGTTCCGCAAGTTTGCAGAAAGCCTGTCGCGTCGGGAAAGGGAAGTCTTTCTTTTGCGCTTCTCAGATCATCTGGGAATCCGGGAAATTTCTGAAATTCTGAAAAAAAACGAGAGTACGGTCAAGACGCATTTATACAGAGCTTTGAAAAAATTCAGAGAAAATTCGGAATTGCGTGATCTGATAACAAACAGTGACCGGCACTCCGGAGTGTCAAAATGCCTAATCTTATAAAATCGGTTTGACAAATGCAGATATGCCGAACCGATCTTATATCTGTTTTATTAAAAGCGGGGGCATTTCAGCACTACGGAGTGTGAGGGGTGAGAATATAATGAAAAACAACGCCGTCCATTTAAACGAAAACCAGCTCATCCGGTCTGTTATCGCCGAAAATGACCTGAGCCTTGCTGCGCGGAATCATCTTCTGACATGTCCGGTGTGTCAGGAAAAAAAACAGCAGTTTGAAAAAGAATTGGACCGGCTGGGGTTTATGGCAAAAGCCTGTGTTCCGATGTTCCGAAAAAAAATCCCGATATTTTCTCAGAAAAAAAACCGCCGGTTGTTTCGGCAGATAGCAGTTGCGGGGTTTGCAACGCTGATTCTGCTGACCGTAGGCATTTTCCGGGACCCGCTGTTTAAGGATTCTCAGGAAAATCAGATGTCTCAGTCTCAGCTTATTAAGGAAATGGAAGAAGACCGGAAGCTTATGACTGAAATTCATGCGCTGGAAGAAAATCCCCTGCCTGATTTTTATATGGATATTTCTGTGGAATCTTACGGTGACATGAATGATGAATTTATGGAGTTTGTCGTTCCGTCAAAAGAAAATCAGACGGAAGAAAACGGGAATCGTGAGGGGCCTTTCGGATGGTACTCTCAGTCATTTTCGGCTGTATAATCGGCAGGGCTGCTTCAAAACAGTCATGCCGGGTAATGATGCACTGCTTATTTTTATTTATGGAGGTAAAGGATTAAATGAAACGGAAAACTTTTTTTGTACTGATTCTCTTTCTGCTGATGTCCGGCATCAGCGCTGCCCAGGGCAATTACCCGATGGGCGCAGGTTCTAATGTGGAAATGACCATACCGACAGGCAGATGGTGGCAGATGCCGGGGATCAGTGAAAAACTTAAACTGACGCCCCCGGAAATTGAAAAACTTGATATTCTTTTCAAGGAAAGCCGCCGTAAAATGATTGATATTACAGGCGAAATATCAAAAACAAAACTTGATCTGGAAGGCACGCTTGATACAAAGGATTTTAATGAAGCAGCTTCTTTGGAACGGTTTAAGAAAATGACGGATGCCCGCGCAAGTCTTGATACCGAGCGTTTTAAATTTTTGGTTGATGTCAGAAAACTGTTGGGCTATGATCGCTTTCATCAGTTGACCACCGAATTTCAGCAGCAAGGACTGAACCATAGCGGCGCAAAGCAGGGAAAAGGAAAAACGCCCATGGAAATGCCTGCCAGACAGAATAAGCCTGAAAAACAGAGCGATGTGAAAACAGACGCGGCAGAGGGGCAGGTCAGCCCGAAGCAGGATAATGTAAAACAGGATAAGGTGAAAGAACAGTAATCACTTGCGGGGGGTTCGAGGTGAGGGGTCAGAGGTGAGAGGACAGAGCGGGAACTTCCCCTGACCTCTCACCCCGAACCCCTGACCCCCGCAGACACCCCCATGCCCCCCTCAAGGGGGCCGGCTAAAAACAGATCGGCGGATTCCCCCTTTGAAGGGGGCAGGGGGATGTTTTATTTTGAAGAAACACGACTGACTATGACCGAAAAATTTAAAAAACCGCCGCTCCGTCTTCAGGTGACGACTCTGTGGGATTATCCTTCCCAGCATTACGGAGACGCGGAACAGGGCGACCAGAATTACAAAGGCGCCACGCCCAGCTATATTATCTGGAATCTGTTGCAGCGCTATTCAAAACGAAAGCATCTGGTGGTGGATCCCATGTGCGGAAGCGGCACAACGCTTGATGTGGCGCGGGATATTGAGCGCCGCGCTTTGGGCTATGACATTGAGCCGAGCCGGCCCGACATCTTTCGCGCAGACGCCCGCAACCTTCCGCTTGAAGATGAAAAAGCTGATTTTGTGTTTATTGATCCGCCTTATTCCACCCATATTCAGTATTCGGACAATCCGCGCTGCATCGGAAAGCTTGACGCGGGAACGCCTGCATACTGTGAGGCAATGGAAAAAGTCATTGCGGAAATTTTCCGAATACTGAGACCCGACCGATATGCAGCACTTTATGTATCCGATTCTTTTGTTAAGGGAACTGCCTTTTATCCCATCGGCTTCGAACTTTTTTCCATTCTGCGGAAATATTTTACGCCTGCCGATATTATCTCTGTTGTACGGCACAATCGTACATTGAAAATGGGCAACTATCGAAAAGCGGCAGAAGAAGAAAATTTTTTCCTCAGAGGATTCAATTATCTTTTTATCATGTATAAACCGCCGAAAGCGAAAAAAGAAAAATCCCGGATGGAAAAATAAAATACTTTCACACCCGCCTGACAAAGCTTGTCCCCTGAAGTTAAAATTGCACTTTCCCATTGACACCCAAAGCTGTTTCAAGTATTTTACCTTTCGATAGAAACTCAATTTCTTTTGCCGGTATTGAAAAAAAATGGGACATATTATCTGTATAGCCAGCCTGAAAGGGGGGGTGGGAAAAACCACCACCGCTGTAAATCTCTCTGCGGCTTTTGCCTTTCTCGGAAAAAGAACCCTGCTGGTGGACTGCGATCCCCAGGGAAGCGCCACAACAGGCATCGGAATCAACAAAAAGAATCTTACCTACAGCCTTTATGATGCGCTGACACGGAATATTGCCACGGAAAAAGTCATTCTCGATACGGAGATGGAACTTTTGAAAGTGATTCCTGTGCGGGGCGAATTTTTCCGGGCAGAAGCGGAACTGATGTCAAGGCAGAATAAAGAAAAGGCATTAAGCGATCTGCTTGTGCCTGTCAAAGAGAATTATGATTACATTATTCTTGATACGCCGCCGTCGCTGGGTCTGATTTCCATCAATGCGCTGACTGCCGCCAATGCCTTGCTGGTGCCGCTTCAGTGCGAGTTTCTGGCTTATGAATCGCTGATTCAACTGCTGCGTTTTGCACGGTTGGTAAAAAAAAGACTGAATCCGAGCCTCAAATTGGCAGGCATTCTTTTAACCATGTACGATATGGGAGAAAAAACATCCCAGCAGATTGTTGACAATGTTCGCGGGCATTTGAAAAATAAAGTGCTTAAAACCATTATTCCCCGAAGTGTTCAGCTTCGTGAATCTTCAAGCCTCGGAAAGCCGCTTCTGATTCTGGATGCCGAGTCTGTCGGCGCACGAAGTCATATCCGGCTGGCGCATGAGATCATGGACGCCCCGTTTCCGAAGGTCGGCATGGCAACGGGAGAAGAGGGGGCAGATATTTAAAAACCTGTTATCAGGAGAAAGAAAGATGACAAGAGTTGCAGATTCAGGACTCATCGGAAAAGCAAAAGAGGAATTGCTGTCAAAAATAAAAACCGCTTTGGATCTCAAAGAGATAAAAAAAATTCTGGAGGACCATCATAATCTTGAAATCACGGATGATCTTGAAGTCCAGAGCGGAGAAGTCATTATTCATAATAATCGGATAGGGTACAGAATGGAGTTTGAAGTCCTGCTCTCCCTTTCTGTTTTATTGGATGAAGACGGCAATTATATCCCGGAAGAGACGCCTGAAGAAAACATTGATCAGTTGGGAAGTCAGGCAGAAGATATTATTCAGGAAATGTAGATTGAGAAATGAGAATTGAGAAATGAAGCGGGCCGCCTTCAGGCTGATCTGTAACAGGGATATACAGGATAATTTGGTCGCATTGCCGCCCGCGAAGCCTGTATATCCCTGTTAAAATCCTGCCGCATTAATAAAGTTTGAAATTTTCAAAAAAAATAACCTTCTGATTTTATTTCTGCAAAAGATTTCCCCCAAAATTTTTCTTGTAAAAAACGGTCTTTTTTGCAATAACTTATTGTTCATACTATATTAATTAATAATTAAGGAGGGGAAATGCCTGAACTTGAAATAAAAAAAGACGAAGCATCTTCGGACGCAGCAGAAAAGGCTTCCGCATTTTTTATTCAGAAAGAGGGGAAAATATTTATAAAGGAAGGAGGCAGAACAATGAACAAGCCCGAAGCAAAAGACAAAATCGTTTATCCCCTGGAAAAAGCGAAAAACAGCGAAGCAGACATGGGAGACAGACCTCAGATTCCCGGAGCAGAAAAGGCAACCGCCGCGAATATAGATAAGATCAGGGATATTATTTTCGGCAATCAGATGCAGGATTATGAAAAGCGTTTTTCCCGGCTCGAAGAGCGCATGTTCAAGGAAATGAATGTTTCCAAAAGCGAGACAAGGGAAAACTTTGATTCGCTTGAAAAAAATCTCAACAAAGAGATTGAATCGCTGAAAAATCAACTGATGAATGAAAGAAATTCCCGGTCTGAAACACTGCGAAATATTGAAAGAGGACTTGAAGACATCGGCAGAAGCCTGAAAGATCAGGTGCTTGCCGAAGAAAATGCCCGGTCCGAAGCTGTCAGAGATGTGGAAAGGCAGTTGAGAGATATGACCCGCTCGGTAGAAAAACGCATTGCCAATATTGATGACCAGCTTCAGCGAAATTCAAAAGACCTGAATCGGGAGATTTCGGAACAGGTTCAGGGTCTTCGCGGCGAGCTTCGGCAAAAATACGAAGAAATTGTCTCCGCTGTGGAGCGGGTGACAGAGGAACTCCGCACCGATAAGACCGACCGTTCCGCACTCGCAGATGTGTTCATGGAAATGGCAATGCGGATCACGAATAAGTGAGAATTGAGAATTGAGAATTGAGAATTGAGAATTACGCCTGTCGTTCTGAGCGCAACGGTTTACACCCGTCATTCCGAGCGCAGCGAGGAATCTT
>JAIFKL010000025.1 GCA_020049595.1 Desulfobacteraceae bacterium | reverse complement strand
GGCGCAGAGGACGCAAAGGAATAAAGAGAAATATTGTCCGTTCCGCAATTTTCTTCTGCTTTGCGCTCTTTGCGGTCTTTGCGGGAGATTTACTGATTATTTCCGAAAATGTCTAATGAAATTTATCATTGAAGCAACATATTTCTCATTTTCTCATTCCCATGCTCTGTGCGGGAATGCAGAGCGGACGCTCCCGCGTCCGCAGAAGGAGGGCTTATGTATTATTTTGACAAACCGGGAAAAGAAAATACCGAGCAAACTTTGACGCTTGCCTGCAAACGGGGAAAAGAACTGGGGCTGAATGAGGTTGTCGTGGCTTCCACAACAGGAGAAACGGCATATAAGGCTTTGGAAATATTGAAAGGTTTCCGTATTATTTCCGTGACGTATCATTGCGGTTTCAAAGAACCTTTCCAGAAAGTCATGCCGGACGATGTGAGAAAAGATTTGGAATCCAAGGGCGTCAGCGTGGTGTCGTCAACACATGCGCTGTCGGGCGTTGAACGCTCTGTGTCCAAAAAATATTCGGGCTGTTATCCGGTATTGCTGATTGCCGACACGCTGCGGCTTTTCGGTCAGGGAACAAAAGTGGCGGTTGAAGTCTCCATCATGGCGGCTGATGCGGGAATGCTCACCGGAAACGATATTATTTCCGTCGGCGGTTCGGCAAGAGGCTCTGACACCGCATTGGTGCTGAAACCTGTGAATCAGTCCGACCTTTTTGACATGCGTATAAGAGAAATTGTTTGCAAACCGAGAAACTTCTGAACATAAAAATTTTCGCCAGTAGAACGGGTTTCAAACCCGTTTTACTCTGATTTTTGCCAGTAGAACGGGTTTTAAACCCGTTTTACTCTGATTTTTGCCAGTAGAACGGGTTTCAAACCCGTTTTACTCTGATTTTTGCCAGTAGAACGGGTTTCAAACCCGTTTTACTCTGATTTTCGCCAGTAGAACGGGTTTTAAACCCGTTTTACTTTGATTTTCGCCAGTAGAACGGGTTTTAAACCCGTTTTACTCTGCTGAAAATGCCGGATGCTCATGGAAATTGAATCGGTTTATCAGAAATTGCAAGATATTTTGAAAGACATGGGACGAGTCATCATCGCCTTTTCCGGCGGCGTTGACAGTACCTTGCTGCTGAAGGCTGCAAGAGATATTCTTGAAAAAGACAATGTGCTGGCAGCGACCGCTTTATCCGAGACAAGTTCCCGTCAGGAGCGGGAAGATGCGGTTTTGCTTGCACAAACATTTGACGCGAATCATCTGCTTGTGGAAACATCTGAATTAGACATCCCGGAATTTGTAAGAAATGCTGAAGACAGGTGTTATATCTGCAAAAAACACCGCTTCGGCAGATTGATTGAGGCTGCTGCTTATTTCTCATGTCAACGCGAATCATGGGAGCATCAAGTCTACATGGCGGACGGTCTGAACACAGATGACTATGACGACTATCGCCCCGGCATCCGGGCAGCCCGTGAATTGGGCGTGAGAAGCCCGCTTTGTGAAGCCGGAATGTCTAAGCGAGACATTCGCATGATCTCGGAAAAACTCGGCATTCCGACATGGAATAAACCCGCGTTTGCCTGTCTCGCGAGCCGAATTCCCTATCACAGCCCCATTACCGCAGAAAAGCTGAGACAGACCGATGACGCCGAGACATTTCTCCGGGAAATGGGATTTTCAGGGCAGGTGAGGGTGAGACATTACGGCGACACTGCCCGCATCGAAACCGACCCGGATAACATCCCGAAACTGGCTGAATATGAAGTCAGAAATCGTGTGACAAGCTATTTCAGATCGCTCGGATTTTTATTTGTCACGCTTGATCTTGAAGGATATAATATGGGCAGTCTGAATCGGAAACCTAAGCCCCGCTCCCTTCCCTGAAAGGCTGCTCTATTATGCACACAAGTCTGAAACTATCTGAAAAATAAGATAATTTCATTCTCCCTTTTTTAAAAGGGGCAGGGAGGGATTTCGTGTATCTGCTGCATGACCGCAATGCGTTTGACAGGTAATTTTTTATATGATACGATCTTCCCCGAATAAAAGGTTCTCGCAAAGACGCATCTGTTTTTAGCCTGGGCCGCAAAGAATTTTTTATAAAAAAGCTTTATTTCCTTTGCGCCCTCTGCCTTCTTTGTGAGAGACAAAAGGTTCTCGCAAAGACGCATCTGTTTTCAGCCTGGGCCTCAAAGAATTTTTTATAAAAAGCTCACACTACCGGACAAAAATTTATAATATACTGATTTTATTAAAAAAACGATTTACAAAATCGTTTTACGGTAAAACGGCTTTGCAAGCCGTTTTGTGTCTGTTTAACCAGAAGAATTTGAAAAATTGTCCGGTAGTGTGAAAAAAGCTTTATTTCCTTTGCGCCCTCTGCGTTCTTTGCGAGAGATAAAAAAATCGGCTTTATCATGCAAATTCAAAAAAAACCCTCATGGCTGAAAAAGCGGCTTCCGAGCGGGCCCGAATATGGAAAAATTGCCACGCTGATAAGTGACAGCAGGCTTCATACTGTATGTCAGGAGGCAAAATGTCCCAATGTCTGGGAATGTTTTTCCTGCAAAACCGCCACGTTCCTGATTATGGGTCCTCGGTGTACTCGGAACTGCCGCTTTTGTGCAGTGGCTCAGGGTCCGCCGTCTCCGCCGGACCCCGAAGAACCGCTCCGAGTCGCCGAAGCCGCAGAGCAAATGGGACTGAGATATGTTGTCATCACTTCTGTGACCCGTGACGACCTGCCGGACGGGGGCGCGGGCATGTTTGCCGAAACCGTTGCGGCTGTTCGGGAGAAAATACCGGACGCGCTGGTAGAATTGCTGATACCGGATTTTCAGGGCGATGCCGCCGCGCTCCGAACCGTTATGAATGCTTGCCCCGATGTGCTGAATCACAACATTGAAACAGTGCATCGCCTTTATTCTTCGGTTCGGCCCCAAGCCGCGTATCACCGCTCCCTTGAACTTCTCCGGCGACTCAAAACATATTGCCCGGAAATCCCCGCCAAATCAGGACTGATGATCGGTCTCGGAGAAACTCGTGAGGAAATCCGGGAAACGCTCAAAGATATTTCTGAAGCCGGTTGCAGTATCCTGACGCTGGGACAATACCTTCAGCCTTCAAAAGAACACCTGCCGGTAGAACGATTTGTTCCGCCCGAGGAATTTGAGGAATGGCGTCAGATTGCGCTCGATATGGGTTTTTTGCAAGCGGCAAGCGGTCCCTTTGTGCGGAGTTCCTATCATGCAAAAGAATTGTACCGACTACGGAATCAGGAGGAATAAACATTGAGAAATTTTTGTATCATTTTCGGAATCATTGCATCTGTCGGCATCTGTATCGGCGTGATCGGCTGTGCGCCCCAGATAAAACTTTTTACGGACAGCACTGACCCGCTTAGGGAATTTACCCTTGAAGGCAAAGACAAAGGAAAAATTCTGCTGATTCCGGTAAGCGGCGTCATTTCCGACGCGCCTGAAAATCATTTTCTCCGTTCCGAACCGAGTATGGTTCAGAATATTGTCTCCCAATTGCAACGGGCTGAAAAAAATGATGAAATCAAAGCTGTTCTTCTAAAAATCAGTTCGCCCGGGGGCAGCGTCACGGCAAGCGATATGCTCTATCATGAAATTCTCGGATTCAAAAAACGCACCGGAGTGAAAGTCATTGCTGTGATGACAGATATGGCGGCTTCCGGCGGATACTATATCTCGCTTCCGGCAGATGTCATCATGGCGCATCCCACAACAATCACCGGTTCTGTGGGCGTTATTTTCATGCGTCCGGGAGTCAACGGTCTGATGGAAAAACTCGGTATAGATATAGCAGTAAATAAATCCGGCAAAAACAAGGATATGTTTTCTCCCTTTCGGAAAAGCACAGAAGAAGAGGAGGAAATGCTGCGGGCGATGGTCGCCGAATTGGCGGAAAAATTCATTCATCTCGTGGAAATTCACCGAAAGCCGGATGAGAAAGCGTTGTCCGAAATTGCCACGGCTCGGGTCTGTCTTGCCGAAAAAGCAAAAGAACTCGGACTGATAGATGAAATCGGCTATTTGAGCGATGCGGTTGAAAAGGCAAAATCGCTGACGGGTCTGCCGGAAGACGCCAAAGTCGTGGTTTTTCGCCGCACCGAATATCCGGATGACAATATTTACAATACGGCAGACATGAAAGCCGGTGAAAAAAAATTCTCTTTTGTCAGTCTGGGATTGCCGGAATCGCTGACATCTCTGCACACAGGGTTTTATTATCTGTGGCCCGCTGCGGCGGGGTTTTAACTGATTGCAGATTTGACAACTTTTGAAAAGCTGTCAACTTATTAAAAAAATAGATATTATCGTAAATAAGCGGCTGCCCCCCTTTATTAAAATAGATATTAAAATCGGTCTCGCAGAGACCGCAAAGGGCGCAAAGACCGCAAAAGCCGCTGAAAATTGCAGAACGGACACTTTCTCTGTCTTTCTTCCTTTGCGCCCTCTGCGTCCTCTGCGAGAAACTTTTTTATTTCCGATAACGTCTAATATTTAAAGGATTTTCTTACAATGGAATTAAACAGCAGACTTTATGATCTTTTTGCGGAAAAAGCAAAGCAGGTAAAGGTTGAGATGCTGATTCTGGGACTCGGATATACGGCAGTTACAACTTCGGATCAGGGCATCGGAATTTCTTATACTTATTTTCAAAACAAAGTCACCTGCACGCTGAATCACAACTACTGCGACTATGAAGGGCAGCCTGCGATTGAACTCCTTGAAAAAATCAAAAGCAGCGATCCCATTCAAAGAAGCATGGCGCTTGCGCTGGTGAATGCCCTGAATTATGAAAATGCGCTTTTGCTGCCCCAAGACCCCGGAAACAAGATACTGTTTGAAAAATTCGCTATCGGCAAGGGAACAAAGGTTGCAATGGTGGGTTTTTTCGGGCCCATGATGAAAATATTTTCGGAAAAAGGGGCAGTAGTAGAGGTGAAGGATGAATTTCAAGGCTTGGGCAAAAAGGGGGATTTTGATGAAAAGCTTTCAAACTGGGCAGATGTGCTTTTTCTGACCTCGACTTCTGTTTTGAACAGCACGACTGAAGACATTCTTAAAAATGTCGGTAAGAATGTCAGGACGGTGATGCTGGGACCGAGTACGCCGATGGTGAAAGAAGCATTTGAACATCTGCCGGTTCAGATGCTTGCCGGTACAGTCCCCGTTGACAAGGATAAAGTGTTAAAGGCGGTCCGGCACGGCACCGGGACCCCGGTGATTCAGAAATTCAGCCGCAAGTCATTTCTGAGTTTTTTCTAAAACCGGACTTTATCTCTCACAAAGGCGCAAAGAACGCAAAGAAAAGCTTTTTTTACAGAAAATCAGCATGTTCTTTGCGCCTTTGAGAGCCTCTCATCAGCGCACATCAGCGACGTGCCTCTTACAGTCGAAGTCTATCCGGGTAAGCCCTTTGTCAAAAAATCTGATACCGCCAACACCATAGGGTCCAGCCATCGGCTCAGAATTTTTATGCCCATGAATCTTTCCGCAAGAACCATTCCGGTGAGAACCAACGCGCCGGAAAGATTAAAAATCTGCTGAAATTTTTTATTATCCCGATTCGGAAGCGGCGAAGGAATCAGGCTTGCCCCGGCTAAAGGCGGAATGGGAAGCATACTGTAAACTGACATTGTGATATTTACGATAAACAGAATAATGAAAACCCTGTCTGTAGTCCCGTAACGTCCCATGATCCAGACCACGCTGAGGGCAATGTTCGCCAGCAGCAGATTTGCCGCCGGACCGGCCAGACGGGTCAATATCAGAAAAAATCGGGGATGGGAAAAACGCTCGGTGTTGATTTCCATAGTTTTAGGCCAGCCGAAACCGGCTAAAGCAAAACACAGAAATCCTAAAATGTCTATATGCAGCAGCGGATTGAAATGAAAACGTGTTTTGTCGTCTGAACGGGCATCGCCCAGAAAAGTGGCGACAAATGCCTGACTTTCGGCATTGATCGTGATGGCGAACAGCACGGCGACACAGAAAGAGGCAGTATCATCTGCTGCCAGATTCAGAAAGTCCAGACGGAAGGGAATCGGAATATTTTCTATTGCTATCATAACGGCAATATTACTTTATATGTAATGCCTTGTCAAGATTGATTTTTCAGGCAGGGATCGTGAGTGACCGAAGTGTGTGTCGGCACGCAGCTCAGTTTTATCAATAAAATCCGTAAAAGTGCAGACAAGCAGAAATAAAGAAAGGCAGGAAAAAAATTCCTGCCTTCTTTCAAAGATAAATAGCAATTCCTTAAAGCATTATACTGCCTCTCTGTCTCCCCACTTGGGTCTGGTGGTGATCCGGGCGAGTATAACACCGACAATCAGCAGAACTCCTGATATATAGAAGGCATTGTTCAGGCTTCCCGTCACATCCTCAATCCATCCGCCGATTCTTGCCATGAAGAAGCCGATACCCCATCCGATGAATACGAGACCGTAGTTGAATCCCAGATTTTTGGGACCGTAGAAATCACCGACAAAAGAGGGCATCAGGGAAAGACCGCCGCCGTATTGCCAGTAAGCAATTCCCACAGCAACGAACAGGAGAAAGACACTCTTTGAACCTATAATGTAAGGCAGGGCGAACAGACAAAGGGCGGAAACGCTGCAATTCAGTGTGTAGGCATTGAGCCGTCCGATTTTATCCGAGTAAAAACCGGTGCCCACCCGTCCGGAAGCATTCACCAGACCGCCGTAAGAGACAAGTATCCATGCGTTGGCAAGAAAAAAGGGAATGTCTTTTGCGGCTTTGTCCAAAATGGTTGCGGCGTTGGCAATGATGAGCAGACCGGACTGTGTGGTAATGATGAACATAAAGACCAGCGCGGGGAACTGCCATGTTTTAATCATGTCTTTGGCTTCCCAGTCGTGCTTGGTGCTGGCTGCAACCTGTTTGGCTGTCTGCGCCACTCTCGGAGCCGGCGGAACATATCCCGGAGGAGGCGTCTTTAACATCTGTCCGGCAATAATGACTACTATGGCAAAAAAGATGCCGAGATAAATAAAACTGCCTGATATGCCGAAATTGTCAATCAGGTATTGTCCGAGCGCGCCGATGTAGAGCGCCGCGCCGCCGTATCCGCCGACGACCAGTCCGGCAACAAGACCGCGCCGATGGGGACCGAACCATTTCAATGCCGCAGGCGTGGGGGCAGCATAACCGATACCCATACCGATGCCGCCGAAAATACCGAAGCCGATAATCAGTCCGGCATAACTTTTCATCATTCCTGCAATGATACATCCTACGGCAAGAAAGAGTCCGCCGAGGGTTGCGCCGAATTTGGGGCTGATTTTATCCTGAATCCTGCCGCCGGGGATCATCAGCAGCGCAAAAATGATAACACAAAGAGAAAAAGGAGTTGACGCCTGGGAATTGTTCAGATAGGTCCATCCGGCATTGATTCCGTCCAGCGGCATGGACTGACCCGCCTTGTCCACATTTACCAAAGCCTTTTTCCAGATACTCCAGGCATACAGAATGCCGAGACACAGGTTGATAGCGGTTCCGGAAAAGGTTGTTATCCACGCTTGGGTTGGTTCTTTTTCAAATTGCTCGCTCATTTATGAGTCTCCTTTCCTTAAAATCTCATCCGAAAAATTATGTCAACATACCATTTTCAAAATTTTTTTATCTTCTCCTGATTGCCACTCGCTAAGGCTTCCATCCCTCCTTTCTTTATAAAAAATTAAAACCATGTTCTTAAATTATAATAATTTTTCTATATACTATGCCGGTCAGCCAGTATGACTGTCAATATGAATGACTCACCTTACGCTGCGTCATTCCGGCGAAACGCGGAATGATCGGCTTGTGCCTCACATCAGCAGTGAATATTTTTCGAGAGCGCATAGATAAAACCAGAAAGAATATGGAGGACAGACTTCTGAATATTTCGCCGGATTGCAGACGGAATCTGTTTATAAACATTGACCGTTTAATTTCCCTTTTCCATATTTTCATAATTTAATGAACGTGATTTATTTATTTAAAGAGACTATGTATTATATTTTTAATTTAGTCAAGAAAAAATATTCATTTTTTATGAAGATAAATTTTTTTTTAAGGGATTAAAGGCTCAACTGTCCGGTTTTTAATATTTAAAAATAAAAAAATTTTGGACTGTCTCGGAGAAATAAATATCTTTTTTGCAAATCAGGCTTTTTAAAGGATATTTGGCATGTTTTTTGCTTTCAATAAATTTTGTTCAGAACTTGAACTTAATCTCAAAACTGTCTGAATATGTCATTCTGAATACAGTTCTGTCATTCTGAACGCAGTGAAGAATTGCGGAATGAGATTATGAGTTACGCAGTTGAATTTTTTCGCTGCGCTCGGAATGACAGCGAATTGGTATAAGAATCAAAGGAATCCGATTCCGGGGACAGATTCTTGGAACATCTTGAAATCAGAAAAATTTTCTTTCATCCCCCTGTCTGAACAGTTTTTTATCGCTGATTCTTTAATTTATCAGGTTGACATAAGGTTTTTTGTTTGTTACTTATATTAAAGTTTTATGCGGCAATACATATTTTAATAACCGATTAACATGAAAAGGAGGAAAGGGATTTTATGAAAAAGTTTTATTTTTGGGCATTGGCGATCTGTCTGGTACTCCCGACAGCAGGCTTTGCAGCCGACACGGTTAAAATCGGTCTGATGGGACCCATGACCGGCGCGTGGGCAAGCGAAGGACAGGAAATGAAGCAGGTGCTTGACCTTCTGGTTGAGGATGTCAACAAAGCCGGCGGCATTCTCGGCAAACAGGTCGAACTCATCAGCGATGATGACGGCGGCGATCCCAAAACAGCGGCATTGGCTGCCCAGCGTTTGGCGACAAAAGGCGTGATGGCGGTTGTCGGCACTTACGGCTCCTCTGTGACCGAGGCAACTCAGAACATTTATGACGAATCCGAAATCATTCAGATTGCCAACGGCTCCACTGCTGTGCGTCTGTCGGAAAAGGGGCTGAAATATTTTTTCCGCACCTGTCCCAGAGACGATGAGCAGGGCAGAGTCGCGGCTGAGACGATTCAGAAATTGGGATTCAAAAATGTTGCGATTCTTCACGACAACACCACCTACGCCAAAGGGCTTGGCGATGAAGCCAAAGCCCTTCTGGAAAAAGGCGGCGTGAAGATTGTTTTCTTTGATGCGCTGACCCCCGGAGAACGGGATTACAACGCGATTCTGACCAAGCTGAAAGCGGCAAATCCCGATATGGTCTTTTTTACAGGATACTATCCTGAAGCGGGTCTGCTGCTGCGTCAGAAAAAAGAAATGGGCTGGGCTGCGCCGTTTATGGGCGGCGATGCGACCAATCATCCTGATCTGGTCAAAATTGCAGGACAAGATTCCGCAGCAGGATTCTATTTTGTGAGTTCGCCCCTTCCCAAAGACCTGCCTTCGCCCGAAGCAACGGCTTTTGTCGAGGCTTTTAAGAAAAAATACGGCAATGAACCCAATTCCATTTACGGCGCGCTTGCCGGAGACGGTTTCCGGGTCATTGCGGAAGCAATCAAAGGCGCGGGTGCTGCCGAAGCCAAAAAAGCGGCGGATTATCTTCACAGCAAACTCAAAGATTTTCCGGGGCTGACCGGCAAACTGTCTTTCAACGAAAAAGGCGACCGGGTCGGCGATGTGTATCGGGTTTACAAAGTGGATACTGAAGGCAGGTTTATTCTTCAGCCCTAAGTGATTGAATTTTGAAATGCCGGGACATGCCGACGGCGTGTCCCGGCAGAATAACAGAACAGCAGATTGATCTGCCGGGTTTCAGAACTTCCCGCAATTCTTTTAAATGTCGCATCTGTCTTGAAAATATCGTTAAAAACGGTTTTATTCATAACGGAAAACAGAAATATATTGTGTAAAAAATGCGGAAGACAGTTTGTTGAACATCCTGAAAATACAGTTATATCTCAGGAGAAAAAAGATATTGCCGCCCGGCTGCTGCAACTTTATGTCAATAAAAAGTTTAGGTGTTACGCATTTGAAATGAAAAATCGGAGCTTCGCGTAAGCGAGTCTGTTAAATTGCAAGCTGTTATTCGTCTGTAAGTGAACCGCGAAAGCACGAAATTTAAACACGAAAACACGGAAATGAGGAATAAACGAAATTCTTTTTCGTTTCTTTCGTGTTTTCGTGGTTAAATTTTTGTTTAAAAAAACAAAGAATTAATAATCCCATGAGGAAAACATCATGAAAGAAAAAGTTCAGGAAGTATTGAATAAAATCAGACCCTCGCTTCAGGCAGACGGCGGGGATGTGGAATTTGTTGATGTGACAGACGGCGTGGTCAAAGTACGGCTCAAAGGCGCATGTGCCGGATGTCCCATGTCTCAGATGACGCTTAAAAACGGAATCGAAAAAATCTTGAAAAAAGAGATTCCCCAAGTAAAATCGGTGCAATCAGCTTAACCATCAGCCGGAGATTCATTTTATGACCATTGCAAGAAAAATTGAAACCATATTGTCAAGGTCTTCATGGATAAGGAAGATGTTTGAAGAAGGGGCGCGTCTGAAATCAGAACACGGGGCTGAAAAAGTCTTTGATTTCAGCTTGGGAAACCCGAACCTTCCGCCCCCCGAAAAATTCAACGAGGTGCTGAAAGATAAGATCGCTTCCTGCGGTCCCGGGGGACATGCCTATATGCCGAATACCGGCTATCCCGAAGCATGTAAAACTGTGGCAGATTATCTTTCCATGGAGCAGCAGGTGCCGATTACGGAAAAAGAGGTCATTATGACCTGCGGCGCAGCCGGCGCGCTGAATGTCATTCTGAAGGCCATTCTTGATCCGGGAGATGAAGTGCTGGTTCCCGCGCCTTATTTTGTGGAATACGATTTCTACGTTGACAATCACGGAGGCGCGCTGAAACCGGTTCCGACAACGCCGAATTTCAATCTCGACATAGACGCTGTTGAATATGCCATCAATAAAAAGACCAAAGCCATTCTCATCAATTCGCCGAATAATCCGACCGGTCAGGTTTACTCGGAGGAAAGTCTCAAATTGCTTGCAGAACTTCTTGAAAAAAAAGGAAAAGAACTGAATCGGACGATTTATCTGCTGTCCGACGAGCCTTACCGCAAGATTGTCTATGACGGCGTAAAAGTTCCCAGCATCTTTGCCTTTTACAATGAAAGCATTCTGGCGTCTTCCTATTCCAAAGATATTTCAATCCCCGGAGAGCGGCTGGGCTTTATTGCGGTGAATCCGAAGGCAGCCTTTAAAAAAGACCTGACGGCTGCGATGTCGCTTACAAACCGTATCCTCGGATTTGTAAACGCGCCTGCGCTGATGCAGCGGGTGATTGCCGCTGTGCAGGGAATGTGCGTTGATGTTTCGGAATACAGACGGAAAAGAGATTTGCTCTGCGAAGGGCTTGCCGCGTGCGGATATGAATTTCTCAAACCTTCGGGTGCGTTTTATCTCTTTCCCAAAACGCCGATTCCCGATGATGTGAAGTTTGTCAAAGCGCTTCAGGAAGAACTGATTCTGACTGTTCCCGGCAGCGGTTTCGGGGGACCTGGACATTTCAGAATTGCTTACTGCGTGGAAGACAAAACCATTACAAACGCGCTGCCCGGGTTCAAAAAAGTGATGGAAAAATTCAAATAGAGAAATCCGGGCAGCAGTGCAGAATCAGCAACTCGGAGTCTGAGATTTGACAACTTTTATCTTCTAATAATAGAAAATTGTCAAATCGTTACAGCGTGCTGTTCATTGCCGCGTCACTACATCTGCATACTGGGTAGGGTGGGCATGAAATGCCCACCTTGCCGGTTTTGACAAGCTCAACTTTCGTTTCGCTCAGAATGACAGGAAAGTGGCTCAGAATGACACAGAGTATTGTCACCCTGAGCGAAGCGAAGGGTCCCAGTAAAACGGGTTTGAAACCCGTTCTGCTTTTATGTCATTGTAAAACGGGTTTGAAACCCGTTTTGCTTTTATGTCATTAGTAAAACGGGTTTGAAACCCGTTTTGCT
>JAIFKL010000097.1 GCA_020049595.1 Desulfobacteraceae bacterium | reverse complement strand
GATTTGTCAGATAGGCAAGCGCACTTATATTGCTTATCTGATTGCCAGAAAGGTCAATGTCCATGAGCTTGTTGAGATTAGCAAGCATACTTATATCGCTTATTCTGACATACGATGACGAAGAATTGCCAGAAAGTCCGAGCGATCTCAGATTCTTAAGTGTTGACAACGCACTGATATCGCTTATCTGATTGTCAGAAAGTCCGAGCGATCTCAGATTGGTCAGGTTAGCAAGCGCACTGATATTGCTTATCTGATTGAGAAAAAGTCCAAGGTCTGTCAGATTGGTCAGCCCCGCAAGGGGACTCACATCGCTTATCTGATTATTCCAAAGGTGAAGCACCGTGAGATTCGTGAGATTAGCAAGCGCACTTATATCGTTTACCTGATTGTCCCAAAAGTAAACTACTGTGAGATTGGTCAGGTTGGCCAGCGCACTTATATCGCTTATCTGATTACCACCAAGGTCAAGCACTGTGAGATTGGTCAGGTTAGCCAGCGCACTTATATCGCTTATCTGGCTATTCTCAAGGTAAAGCACCGTGAGATTTGTGCAGTATTGCATTCCTTCAAGATTTTTTATTTTCTTCTCATCTGCCACGTCGTGTCCGCTATGAGAAAAAGAAGTCAGCCCCTGCAAATCCGAAAACAGAATATCCCCCGTAGGCTTGTTTATCGCCGCTCTTATTGCCGCATCAAGATTCGGATCAGGGAAATGAACGACTTGCGGAATTGTGGTTGTGGTCGCCGTTGTAGTCGTGGTCGTCGGATTAACCGTTGTTGTTGTAGTTGAAGTCGTTGTAGTTGTTGTCACAGCAATTCTGAAATTGGCTGCAACAACACTCGTGTTGTTTATAGCCAGCGCATTGTAAGCCGAATCCGTTTGATTTACATCCTTTCCGATAGGATTTCCATGATAAGTGACTTTCGGCGTTGAAAAATAGGTTATCCGGGGCTTGTCATAGCTCATAATCGTGGCAAATTCTCCCTGAAGATCATAACCGTAAGCGTAATCATAAGCTCCGGAACGTGAAGAGCCTTTTCCTCCTTCATCTCTGTCATGAGCGCAGCCGAGGTTATGTCCGAGTTCATGGGCAAAGGTGGTGTCGTGACAATAATAAGGGTTTGCCTCATTTCTCGGTCTTACTTCCACAACAGAGAATGCAAATTTCTCAAATTGCTGCCCTAACCACTCCGAAGTCATAATAAATCCCAGTCCGCAGGGAGTTCCGCCGGGATATACCCTGAGAAGACTGACCAAATCTGCTTTATATTGCTCTCTCAATGCTGCAATTTCGGCAGAGTCGGTAATATGCCTAAGCGCTGTCTCAATATCCGAACTTTCCTGTGTGCCGGAATTGCTGTAAAGCGATATGTTCGCAAGCCTCAATTGTGTACTGATACCGCTGTTTCTGTATGCCTGATTGGTCAGATCAACAAAATACTGTATCAGACTTCTCAATTTGTTTCCATATTTTGTCTGCATCAGAGGTGTGTAGAGAACAAGTACATCTATCACAGAGCCGTCTTCGTTATTCCTTTCATCATGCGATCTGTAACGCTTTTTTAATTCACCCGGGTCCGGCACTATCATATCATCAATGTACGGGCTTATCAATTTCGGATCATCTTTGATCACCCTGTAACCGTCCCCCTCCGGCTGTACGGAATAGGAACTGCCTCCGGCGTCTATATGCCCGAACATCGCGCCGTCAGCAACCGACAGCACAACAGTGCTGCATTCCTGCCCTTCGACTTCCCCGCTCCATGTGTAATCGCCCTCTCCTCTTGCCTCGGTTCCGGAATTGATAAGAGTTGCCGCATCTCCGTCCGGAAGCACAATACCCAGCAGACTGCTTTCGGCAGCAGCGGGTTCAAGCAGGGAAAGATTGATTTTGACAGGTTCATCCCCTTCTGTTACAAACAATGTTTGGGGTCTGATTCCGGAAGCAACCTGCAAAGTAAATATCACATCTGCCAGCCCGATTTTTCCGTCGCCGTTCACATCGGCTTCCGACTCCGCGCCGGGCGCAGCCATCCCCGCACAGACCTGAATGCCCAGCACGGCATCTTTCAGATCAATTCCCCCGGAATTGTCAATGTCCCCCTTCATGACGGCAAAGGCATCTGTGTAAAAGAGCATCAGCATTCCGAAAACCAGAGCGAACTTCATAACCATCTGTTTCTTTTTCATTTTTCCCATCCTTTCATTTTAAATGTTTTTTTTATTGCCCCGATATGAAATCATATCAAATCCTTTGTCAAGAAGAATTTTCTGAATCTCGGATTTATTTTTGTTTCTCGCAAAGAACGCAAAGAACGCAAAGTAAAGCTTTTTTACAGAAAAATCAGACTTTAATTTCTTTGCGAACTCTGCGCCCTTTGCGAGAACTTTTGTTTCTCGCAAAGGACGCAGAGAAAAGTAGAGCGATTTTTCAAATCGCTTCAGAAGCGAATTAAAAATTCGCTTTACAAAACGGGAGCGAACTTTGCGCCCTTTGCGAGAACTTTTTCTGTTCTTTGATGCAGTTATTCCCATTCCTCCAGCCCGTAAGCCATTGTCTGATGTCCCACGAGCCAAAGGCGGTCTGCGGCTCTGGTCATCACCACATGCAGCAGCATCCGGTCTTCCGCCGTGTCACGGTACTGATAAACCGCAGGATTCACAACCATAACCGCTGAAAACTCCAAGCCTTTTACCTGATGGGCATTGGTGACAATCGCACCGGGAGCAAAAGAAAAATCATCTCTCTCATGCCGGCGCAATGTCTCTATGCCGAGATGCTTCAAATCTTCAAACACCCGATCCGCATCGGCTTTGTAACGGCACACCACGCCCACCAGCGCAGATGGTCTTGACTCAAGATAAGCCTTTAATATCGTCTGTGTGCGAATGATTTCAACAGCTTCACCCTCACGGGGCGTTGCCATATCCGGCTTTTTTCCCAGCACCTTCCATGCCAATTCCATGATCTGCCGGGTGGCGCGATAGCCCACTGTCAGCATATACGCGCAGACATTTTTATTTCCCATGCCTGTCTGCAATTCTTTGATAAAACCCACAAATCCTTCCGGATTGCCGAATGAGACATCGCCTTTGATTTTCTGCGCCATATCGCCGCATATCGTCACAGACTGCTCTTTGTCCGCCGCATACAGCAGCGTTGCCAGCTCGACTTCGCTCAAATCCTGCGCTTCGTCCACCATGATATGCGCGTAATCAGGGCGCACGGCACTCAGGCCTTTTCGCTGCATGAGCCAAAGCAGAATCGCGGTATCAGAAAAATCCCGCTGTTTTTTCTCACGAAGATTTGCCTGCCATGTCAATACCTGCTCAATGACATTTCTCCTCTCCCGGAATCCGAATTTTGAGAGAATTTCCTCCGAGAGATATTCTTCCGAGAAAAGCGCGTGAAAATCGCTTTCATGATCTTCAAAACGCCTCAGCAGCCTCAGTCTCAGTTGATTTCGGAAATCCTGCGCCGAGGATTCGGCAAAAAGCGGATGACTTGCCAGAAATTGAAAAAAATCGTCAAACTGCCTGAATCCTTTTGAAATTGAAGAAATTTTCTGAAACTCCGGCTCATGATTCTCTTTCAACTGTTCGAGAAACCAGTCCCGTGATTTTTTCAAGAGATTTTTCAGATAAACGTCAGTAAGCGAAAGCATGACAGCGTGTTTTTTGAATCGGATCACATCGGGAGGCGGCGATTCTGCGGTGTAGCTGATCGGCATTTTTACAGCCCGAAACAGTCTGGCTGCCCAACTGTGATAGGTTTCCGCAAAAACGCCTTTTTTCACGCCCAAATCCGGCAGCGTGCGGGAGATATAACGCTGGAGAGAGCGGTTGAACATCACAACCAGAATGCGATCCGGTCTGAATCTTTCAGGATTCTGATAAGTCAGATACGCGATGCGGTGAAGCCCCACGGTGGTTTTTCCGCTTCCCGCGCCGCCCCGCAACAGCACTGTGCCTGCTTCCGGCTGCGTAATGGTCTGAAACTGCTCCCTGCTGATTAAAGCCGTAATCTCCGGCAGCCGATGATCGGACGCGGCTTCTTTGCGGGATATGGAATTACCTGAATCTGCTGCTTTTTTCCATTCGCCGTTGTCACCGCATATCAGCAGTTCCCCTTTTTTTTCCGCGCCGGTTTTCAATAAAATGCGCCGCAGTTTTCCGCCGGAAGTGTCAACCTGTCGTTTGCACCGAACCAAACCGGAACGGTCTCTGCCCTGAATAATCTCTCCGTAGTCTTCCCCGGCATCGTATTCATAATAAAGCCGGGAAATGGGCGATTCCCGCCAGTCAATAATCAGCACCCTGCTGCTTCTGTCAAAAAAGGACCGGGGACCGAGACAGTAACTCAGCGATCCCAGATCATCGTCTTCCAATTCCAGAACGCCGAAATAAGGCGCACGGAGGATGCGGGAATCCTGATAAAAACGCATTCCGTAGCGATCCCGGCAACAGGCGATTTGCTCGTCAATTTCCTGTTTTTCCCTCCAACTGTTTGACTCAAGTTTCTGCCGCTTGAAAGCAGAAATTTCAGCTTCCAACTGATGACGGTCTTTTTCTTCTTCGGCAAGCGTGGCATGTATCTCATCCAGAATATGCTTTATTCTGGCTTCTTCCTGTTCGATAATCTCTTTGAATGATTCCATATATTTTATATTTACGGTTAATTGTAAGGATTAGGCTGTGTCCGATTTGACGGGAAATCAGATGATCGGATATTTTATATGAAAAACTTATCACATCTGAAATCTGATTAAAACAGAAAAAAACAGGGGGAATTTGACGAGTAGGGGCATAGTAGAACGGGTTTATCTATTTTAAGCCGGGCCGTTTTACTTTGCTGAACCGATTTTATAAGATCAGGCATTTTAGCACTCCGGAGGGCGGAGGTGTAAAAAAAATAAAAAACGGAGATGAAGCGCATTGTCCTCATCTCCGTTTATCTCAGGCTTTAATTTAAAACTTAATTACTTATACCAAATCGCTGTCAAAAATCCTGTTCTCCGTAAAACCGCTTTTCAAGCGGTTTAAGCGATTTGAAAAATCGCTTTACGGTCTGAAAATGCCGATCTTTGAAAGCGAATTGGTATTACTTAACCAGCGTACCGGCTGCGACTGCCAAATCCTGTCCTTCAACTCTCAGAACATAAGTCTTTTTGGCAAGGTCTTTTTTCTCAGGAGACATCCACATGTGTTCAACCCAGCCGTTGCCTTTGGCTTTAGCAAGTTCCACATATTCCTTGTAATAAGCTTTGCCTTTGCTGTCTTTGTCTTCCAATTTGTTTTTGCCGATGTTTTCCGGTTTCATTCCGTGAGCCTTTACAACGCCTGTAAAATCAAACAGGATGACAAAGGTATTCGGGGAAACAAAGGGACCGTCTTTCTTGTTAATCTCAGCAACTGCCGCTTCCAGCCCTTTTTCTTTAATCAGTTGTGCGGCTGCCTGACACTTTGCAACACATTCATCTTCTTCGGGAGTTGCCATCGCGTTCCCCACCAGACAAATGCCCATCAGCATCACCAGTGCCAAAGCCAATGCTTTTCTCATTGTATAATTCCTCCTCTAACTTATTTTTATGTTTATAAATGAAAGCCACCCATGACTTTCGCGGCAGTTTATATAAGATTCTGATGAGCAAGTCAATCAAATAAACCGATGAATATAATTTATATTGTATATGATCTTTTTTTACTTGATAAAATATTTTTTTTATAGTCTTATTTGAAAAACAAAATAAACAATTAGGGAACAGTATCCTGAATTTATTATTATAATTTATGATTATGAAGATCCGGAACAGTCCCCGGATGTTTACACAGCGGAAAAAGGACATATCAGTTCATCCGCATGGAAAACATGTTTTTTTCCGCAAAAAGGACAGGGCGAAGATAAGGCGACTTTCGCATCAAGGGTCTTATTTCCGTACTGATCCGTCCTGACGCCCTTATTTTCAATTATCTCGAAATCTTCAGACTCAAATGTCTTATTGTTTTCAGGACAGACAAAAATAAATTTCATTTGATTAT
>JAIFKL010000379.1 GCA_020049595.1 Desulfobacteraceae bacterium | reverse complement strand
CACGCCGGACTGTACTGTCATTTCGGGCGCAGCGGGAAATCTTTTACAATATCAGATATTAAATGTTTCTCGCAGAGGCGCAGAGGGCGCAAAGAAAAAAACACAAACTCTGCATTCTTTGCGCCTTGGCGAGAAAAAAAAGCTAAGTTGACAAAGTAAAATAAAGGAGAACGCGCATCATGCCCATGTCCCAATCTTTCAAAGATCGGCTTTTTCCGGTGTTGAAAGACATTGCCGACTCTTTCGGAACCCCTTTCCATATTTATGATGAAACCGGCATTCGTGAAACCGGCAGAAAACTGAGCGATGCTTTTTCCGGTCTTGCGGGCTTTCGTGAATATTTTGCAGTCAAAGCCCTGCCGAATCCCCGTATTCTTGAAATTATGAAAGATATGGGATTCGGTTTTGATTGCAGTTCTGTTGCAGAGCTGATTCTCAGCCGTCAGACCGGCGCACGGGGCGAAGATATTATGTTTACCTCCAACAATACGAGCGCGGAGGAGTTTCAGGCAGCCTCGTCAGACGGGGGCTGCATATTGAATTTAGATGACATGACGCTGATCCCCAAAGTGCCGGATATGCCGAAACTGATATGTTTCCGCTACAATCCGGGTCCCCGGCGCACGGGAAATTTCATTATCGGCAATCCGGCAGAAGCAAAATACGGCATATCTCACGAACAGGTCATTGACGCGTACCGTGCGGCACGCAGTCTCGGCGCGGAGCGATTCGGCATTCACACCATGCTGGCTTCAAACGAACTCAACTACGAATACATGGTTCAGACTGCCGAAATGCTTTTAGAATTAGCAGAATGGGTATTTAAAGAATTAGGAATTGTTTTTGAATTTGTAAATATCGGGGGCGGTCTCGGCATTCCCTACAAGCCGGAAGACAAAGCACTCGATCTTGAAAAAATGGGAGAGGAAATCACCGAGCGATTTAAAGCTTTTGAAAAGCGAAACGGCTATATGCCTCTGCTTTACACGGAAAGCGGCAGATATATGACAGGACCCCACGGTGTTCTGGCGGTCACAGCGATCAATCAGAAGAATATTTATCGTAAATATGTCGGCGTGGACGCCTGCATGTCCTCGCTGATGCGGCCCGGTATCTACGGCGCATATCATCATATCAGCGTACTCGGTAAGGAATCCGGTCAAAATGACATCATCGCCGATGTTGTGGGTTCGCTTTGCGAGAATAACGACAAGTTTGCCGTTCAGCGTCAACTGCCGCGTATTGCAGACGGCGATATTCTTGTGATTCACGATACCGGCGCGCACGGACACGCGATGGGCTTTAACTATAACGGCAGGCTCAGGCCCAGAGAACTTCTGCTCCGCAGCGACGGCAATGCGGAACTGATTCGCCGGGCTGAAACGGTCAGCGATTATTTTGCCACGCTGAATTTTGAGCAGAAAGTGATAAAACCTTAAAAGGTGCGGGGTGCGAGGTCAGGGGTTCGGGCCCGGGCTAAAAACAGACCCCTCGCACCTCTAACCTCTAACCCCGAACCTTCCGAAAGGAACAATATGAATGATCCGATTAGAAGAGAAATGATTCTGGTTTTTGATACAAAAGGACAGATTACTTATGTGAATGAAGACGCGGTAGAAATCATGGGCTATTTTGAGGACGAATTTCTGGAAATGAACATTGCAGATATTCTGTCACCGGATCAGCTTGAAAACATAAACAAAGAAGCCCTGCTCGCGGGGGAAAAAGAAGCCGTTCTTCAGGATATCCGTTTCATTGACAGGGGAATGAACATGCTCCCCATGCAGGTAAAAGTTTCTCTGACGCTGAAAAACGGCAGTCCGTCGGGGACCCGGATTGCCGCGGGCGAAACCGTCACGCCGGAAAAAGCTGTGGAAGTACCGGCATCTGCCCAAGCTGATACCCAAGCTGAGACCAGACCCAAATCGCCGGTACCGGCAGAAGAAGAAGTCTCCCGGCTGATTGCCGAAGCCGTAAAAGAGATGATTCTGGCATTTGATACACAGGGGAAAATTACCTATATCAATGAAAGAGGCGCGGAACTTCTCGGCTATTCCCAGAACGAACTCTCAAATATGAACGTCTCCGATATTTTTTCTTCGGACCAGCTTGAAATACTGAAAAAAGGCATTCTGAGAAAACCGGTGAGCGGAAAAAGAAAAATCGTTCTGCCCGAAGCGGTTTTCTTTAACCGAAGCGGAAAAAATCTGCCGCTTGAAATCACCTGTTCATTGATAGTAAAAAATGACAAACCTTCTGACATTGTTCTGCTTGCCCGTGATCTCAGCCGGCGGAAACGGATGGAAAAAGAACTGCTGACCGTTCAGAAATTTGAATCCCTTGCCACCCTCGCGGGCGGGCTTGCCGATGATCTGAACAATTATCTCACGGCAATTATGGGGCATATTGATCTTGCCATGATAGATTCCGAGTCCGGCGGGAAAATTTATGAAAAACTGTCTTATGCCAAAGAGGGATGCACAAAATTCAAGTATCTGATCCGGCAGTTTCTGGTCTTTTCCAAAGGTGAAAAGCTGAATCGGGAATTAGATTATATCAGCGAATTTCTGAAAAAATCGGTACTCGCCGCGCTGGCGATTCCCAATATCAAATGTGATTTTTTCATCGCCAGCGACCTGTGGCCCGTAGTTTTTGACGAAGAACAGATGCGGCAGGTCATTGCCAACGTGATTGCCAATGCCTGCGAAGCCATGGCTTCCGGAGGGCAGATCAATGTTTATGCTGAAAACATTACCATTGCCCCGGACCGGAAAGACAAAGGCGTCACCATCAAAGACGGCGATTATGTAAAAATTTCTGTTCAGGATCAGGGGAGCGGCATTCAGGAAGAAGACATCGGACGCATCTTCGATCCTTATTTTACAACCAAAAAAACAGGACGGCAGATCGGCAGGGGACTCGGACTGACCTTTGTTTATTCTGTGATCAGAAAACATTACGGATATATTTATGCAGAGTCAAAACCGGGGGTCAGAACCACATTTTATATCTATCTTCCGGCTTCCCGAAACTCGGTTCCGCAAAGCAGGAAAGCAAAGAAAAATCCCGGACCGCCCAAAAAAAAGGTTCTGATTATGGATGATGAGGAGATTATCATTGATGTGGCAGGTCAGATGCTCGAAACCCTCGGATATGAAACCGCATTGTCAAGGAACGGGGCAGAGGCAGCGGAACTCTATGAAACGGCAATGAAAGCGGGAAAGCCTTTTGATGCGGTGATTCTGGATCTGCATGTGGAAAGCGGAATGGGGGGCAAGGAAACGATAAAAAAGCTGCTGCTGCTTGATCCCGGGGTCAAAGGCATTGTTTCCAGCGGCTATTCCAATGATCCGGAAATGACGGATTTTGAAAAATACGGTTTCAGCGGCATTGTGGAAAAACCTTACAGTATCGCCGAACTCCGCAATATTCTGGAAAAAGTGCTGACAAGTGAAGATTAATGGGGATTTTATCTCTCGCAAAGTACGCAGAGGGCGCAAAGAAAAACTTTTATTTCTCGCAAAGTACGCAGAGGGCGCAAAGAAAAACTTTTTTTATAAAAAAATCAGCATCCGGAAATCCCTCCGCGTTTCTCTGCGTGCTTTGCGAGAAACTTTTCTCTGAAGGATAACAGCATGTCACAATTCAACATTTCCGATCCTTTTCTGCGGCGGATGGTTTACGCCATCGGCATCATGGGCGTCATTACTTTCGGTTTCTACACGGTCAGTCTGCTCAGGAGTTCAATCGTCCTTGTGCTGAATGCCCTTTCGCCTTTTATCGCCGCGCTGCTGATGGCTTATATTCTGGCACCCCTTGTCATTATACTTCAGCAGCAACTGCGCCTCGGCAGAATCATGGGAACATTGGTGCTTTACATGCTCGTTGTTCTTGCGGTGTTTCTGCTGCTGGCTTTTCTGATCCCGAAAATTCTTTCCGAGTTTATCCGGCTGTTTAATACCCTCAAAGCGGTTATCCCTCCGCTGCTGACAAAACTTTCCCAGAACGAATACCTGCAAATTGACAAAGAACTGATTCTGCTGATTCAGGAAAAGATCAAAGCGGTTGAGATTGACTATGAAAAGCTTGCGGCATCGCTGATACCGGGATTGAAAAAAATCGCATCCGGCGGATTTGAAGCTGTTGAATTTGCCACCAAAGGCATTTTCACAAGCGTGGGATCGGTCATCAGTTTTTTCTCATCGCTGACGCTGGTGGGCATTATCGCCTTTTACTTCATTGCTGACTGGGAAAAAATCGGACCGATGCTCCGCAAGATGATTCCGCCCAAGCATCGGGACAGAAGCTTTGCCGTGATGGGAAAAATTGACAACGCGGTGGGCGGATTTCTGCGCGGTCAGCTTACGGTCTCGGCAATTGTGGGGATATTGTTTGCCGTCGGTCTGTTCGGCATCGGATTTGTCGGATTTCCCGCGTTACGCAACTACTGCGTCCTGATCGGCACAGCCGCTGCCATCGGCGGATTTATTCCTTATCTGGGTCCCCTGATCGGCGCGACGCCCGCGATTCTGATTGTGCTTTTAACCGGGGGCGGAATGCCCTGGACCACAAAAATCATCACACTCGGCGGCGTGCTGCTGCTGTTTTCCGTGATTCAGGCAATTGAGGGGTTTGTGCTTCAGCCGAGAATTGTGGGAAAAGGCGCGGGCTTGCATCCTTTGGTGGTAATGCTTGCCCTGATTTTCGGGGCGCAGTTCGGCATCGGCGGCATGATGATTGCCGTACCGGCAGCGAGCATCCTCCGTGTGCTGATTCGTGAATTTTACTGGCTTCCGATTGAACGCAGAGAAGCAGAACTCGGAGATTCCGCATAGCAGCGTTTTTTCTCGCAAAAAGACCTCTCCCCCTGCCCCCCACCTCACCCCCTGCCCCCTCTCCGAAGGAGAGGGGGAGACGACTCCCCTCCCCTTCGGGGAGAGGCCGGGGGAGGGGTTTGCCGGGGAGGGGCAGGGGGTGGGGTGGTATTTCAGATTTTCCTTCGGTCATGCCCGGGGCAGATAAAATTTTTCTATAAAATCTGCTAATTTTTCAATATCTTCAAGCCCGAAGCGCGGCACATTCAGATCAATATCCGAATCCGTAACCAGCGCGATCAGATCATTGTTACCCTTGCACAGCGGTTCTTTGTGCGCTGCTGCGCGGAAAATTTCGATTTTGGGTTTGTGTTCTTTCTTATAGCCCTCGGTAATCACAAGGTCCATGTCCTGAAAATAGGGGACAAGGCTGTCGAGCGTCCCGACATGATCGTCTTTGACCATTGCAATTCTGCCTGACGACGCAACAATGACAGTATCAGCGCCGGCTGCCTTGTGTCGCCAACTGTCTTTTCCTTCTTTGTCCATCTCAAACTCGTGGAAAGCATGTTTTGCTGTACCGATACGGTATCCCCTTTTTTTCAATTCGGAAATCAGCTTTTCAAGCAGCGTGGTTTTACCGGAACCTGACTTGCCTACAACAGAAATGATCGGCGGCATAATAAAAAATCTCCAATATATCAAAATGCGTCCCCAAGCAGGGCTTGGGAACGAGATCAAAGTGCGTATAGACTAAACCTCAAAAGCCTTATTGTCAAGCAAAACAGGATTGACAGGATTTTCAGGATTAACAGGATTTTCAGCAGGTAGGGCAGGAATGTGATGCCAGCCCTGTATGATTTTTTATTCATTTTATTTAAAAAGATAATTCCTTTAAAATCAGGACTTCCCGTAATCCCTCTGTTTATTTTTATATAAAATTTTTTATAAAATCAATAAAATATAAATATTCATTCTGCATTTGACAGAAAGCTGTTTTTCAGTGTAATTTAAGCAAAATCAGGCAGGTGTGGAATAACCCCTTTGATTCATTTTGTTATAAGGAGAGAAATAAATGGGACTGTTTGCACGTATCTTAGGTATCTGTAAAACGCAGCCTCCGAAAGACGCGGGATGCTGGATTTATGCTGAGAAAAAGGTTGAGGTCGCTTTGGAACGGGCATCCGAACTTTCCCGACCCGGGAACGGGATTCGTCTGGAAGGCAAAGGGCTTCCGCAACGAATCCTGCTGTTTTACGGAACTGACGGAAAATTTTATGCTTTCAGAAACAGATGCACCCACGGCGGCAGACGCCTGGATCCGGTTCCCGGAACCGAAAGTATGCAGTGTTGCAGCGTATTCGGATCGGTCTTTGCCTATAACGGCGAAAAAATTTCCGGACCCGCCAAAGGACCTTTGACAAGTTTTCCGGTGGAAAAAAGAGAAAACAGGCTTATTATAAGACTTTAATTCAGACTTCTTTCCCCCACCTCACCCCCTGCCCCTCCCCCTCTCCTTTGGAGAGGGGGCCGGGGGGTGAGGTTTTCCTCGGAGAGGGGGCCGGGGGGTGAGGTGGGTCTGTGAAAAGAGGAAGAAGATGAGTCATCCTGAAGCAATTTTTGAAATTATTGAAGAAAACAAGTGTCCCCTTTACAAAACAGGAGACAGATTCAGACTGTCCGGTAAAGCGCTTTTACTGAAAGATAAAAAAGACAAAACTTTTATCACCACTTCCGTCATCAAACTGCCCCATGACAAACCGGCATGTCGCATTCTGATTGAAGACATCACCGCCATACTGATCCGATATGAAAGCATGAACAGCGTTCACAGATGTGTCATGAATTGCAGCGGCTGTTCGGGACTGATTCGGCTGGAGTATAAGAAAGAGGAAGAAAAAATTGTTCAGGTATTGCCGGAAATCAAAAAATATGACGAAGATATTAACGCGCTTGTCAGCCTGCTCTATATTTTTCCGATCTTTCAGAACCTTGACGAAAACGATGTGGAACAGATTGTCCCGCTGCTGAGAATGAAAAAATTTGCCAAAGGCACCGAAATCCTTAAAAAAGGCGATTTCGGCTCCAATCTTTATATCATGATCTCCGGCAGAGCCGAAGTCATGATTGACGAGCGGACCAGCATTGCCACCATGGAAAGAGGCGATGTTTTCGGTGAAATCAGCCTGCTCATCGGCACGCCTATCGGCGCGACCATAAAGGTTGTTCAGACGGCAAGGGTTTTATATATTCCGGGAAAAGATTTCAGAAATCTTATCGCCAAGTTTCCCTCTCTCCAATATTATTTTGCCCGTCTGCTTGCGGAACGGCTGTCAAGAACAAATGACGAAAGATTTGAGGAATTTGCCTCCGGGATTATCGGAAATCTTTCAGAAATGCCGCCGTCGGAACTCTTTCAGACTTTGAATCTGAACCGCAAAACCGGCATCCTGAATCTCGCGCTTCCCAGAGGTCCGGCGCGGGCATGTTTCCGGGAAGGCAGCCTTATCAGCGCAAAATACAATAAAAAAGAGGGAGAAGAAGCTTTTTTTGAAATTCTGAAAGAAAAGAAAGGCAGATTCAAATTTATCCAAGGCTTATCTCCCGAAGAGATGAAAGCGCCGGATATCGGAGATTTTATGTGGCTTTTGATGGAGGGCATTCGGAGAATAGATGAAAGTGCCGTATAGAACGGCTGTATTTTTCCCTATTTTTTCCATCCGCAGGAAGAGGAAAAAAGCATGAGTTTTCCTGAAGCGATTTTCAAAATTATCGAAGAAAACAATTGTCCCCATTATGAGTTGGGAGATGAATTCAAGTTGTCCGGCAAAGCGATTCTGCTGGGGGACAACAATGAAAAAAAATTTATCAGCACTGCGGTGATCAAAGTGCCGCCGGAAAAGACGGTCTGCCGCATTCTGGTGGCAGACATCACGGCAGTGCTGATTGAGTACGGAAGTCTGGAAAGTGTCCCCAAGTATGTGACCAATTGCAGCGGCTGTACGGGACTGATCAGGCTCGAATACAATCAGGACAGAAAAGCTTCGCCTGTTTCAATTGCCGATCAGCAGATAAATATCAGCTTTGCCACAAAACTGCTGAACCGTTTTCCGATTTTTCAGACCCTTGACGAAGCAGACATCAAAAAGCTTGTTCCCCTGTTAAAAATGAAAAAATTTCCCCGAGGTGGGACGATTATAAAAAAAGGGGACCCCGCGAGCAATCTTTATATCATCATCTCCGGCAAAGCAGAAGTATTGGTGGATGAAGCCAGTATCGGCGTGATGGAAAAAGGAGAGGTTTTCGGCGAAATCAGTCTGCTGATCGGCACGCCTGCGGGGGCAACCATCAAATCGCTGGACCTTGTCACCGTGCTGTTTATCTACGGCAGGGATTTCAAAAAAGTGATTAATATGTTCCCCTCGCTTCAGATGTATTTTGCCCGCCTGCTTGCCGAAAGACTTGCAAAGACAAATATTGAAAGACTTGAAGAATTTGCCTCGGGAATGATCGGCCGTCTTTCGGAAAACCTGCCTTCCGAACTGTTTCAGAATCTGAACCTGAACCACAAAACCGGCATTCTGACGCTGACGCTATCAAGAGGTGCCGGGGAACTTTATTTCAAAGAGGGCGGTCTGATTTATGCAAAATACAATAAAAAAGAAGGAAAAGAAGCTTTTTTTGAGATTTTGAAAGAAAAAGAGGGGCGCTTCAAATTTACGCCGGGGCTGACGCCCAAACAGATGAAACTCGAAGAATTGGGAGATTTTATGTGGCTTCTGATGGAAGGCATCCGGAGGATAGATGAGCAGATTGTCGAAAGCGGGGATTGAACAGTCAGCAGGGCGGACAGAGCCTGATTTATCGGACACAGGCTCTGCCCCAATGCCATTAAGTTGGGGGCGGGACGCTTCAAACTCCCCCCTTGAGGGGGGTGTCTCCGGCGCGGGGCGTGCCTTCTCCGGAGCAAGTAGCCCGCCCCGGAGCAGACACCCCCCTGCGCCCCCCTCAAGGGGCCCAGGCTAAAAACAGATCGGGCTTAACTTAACGGCATTGAGGCGTTGTCCACCCTGCATATTGCATCGTGTTCATCTGCAAGGATTGTGTTTAAGAAAGGATTTCAGGATCATACAATCATTTAACAGGCTTTTGGCCAAGCACACTCCAACTATACTCGTGTCGGTGATAAATCTCTATATTTCCGAATCCCTCATTTTCCAACAGTTGTATCGCTTCCTTTTTTCTATAATACTTGGTATATGCCGGATTTAACTGGTCATAAATCACGAGCCGCCTGTTCTTAGGCGTCATGGGCCACAATACGTTTTCTATATAAGAACGAAATGGAAGATGAATAATTTTGGAAAGATATCTGTAGGCGAACAGTGTCGTGTACATAATTTCGACAAGAGTTCTGAGACACACATGGGGTAATCGGGTTGTAATTCTCCGCATATTCTCGACGACTTTAAGGTATAACTCGTTACCTTCATAGCCGTATAGCCATATAAAAAGATACCCGCCGGGTTTCAAAGCATCATATCCGGCTTTGATTACAGGAGCAGGCTCCGGTATATGGTGTATCACACCGATAGAGAAAATGTAATCAAGTTCATGAGTTGCAGTCCAGTTTTCACCACTGGCGTTAATAGCTGAAACCTTATGATGTTTCTTCATATTTCGGACATTCTTTTCCAATACCCTGAAAGCCTCACAGGAAGGTTCTATTGCATAAATATGTTCAACATCAGCATTCAGCAGCATACCGACAATGCGGCCGGTTCCGCTGCCAATCTCTGCCACATAAGCGCCTTTCAGTGTTTTTATATTAACCAAAGGAGTGATAATGTCATTAAATAACTCAAGGGATCCGTACCAGCCTTCGTTATCTGAGTATATTGACCACTGGTCCCCAAAATCTGCAATTGTTTTATCTTTCAGGTGATCTGTTTTGCTCATCTTAAATTCAGTCCGGTATAAGTTATAATAGCGTTGCCCGACATCCGCAAATTTGGCGGCGTGTTCACAGGGCGTTTCGGAAATGTCATTGTTTCGACAGGCTCAACAACCTTATGAGCGGAGCGAAGAAAGACATAAAAGTAGAACGGGTTTGTCTGTTTTTAGCCGGGCCGTTTTACTGTAAAACAACTGTAGAACGGGTTTGAAACCCGTTTTACTGAAACGGGTTTGTCTGTTTTTAGCCGGGCCGTTTTACTGAAACCCTCCGCTCCGCTCAGTGTGACATCTCTCCGTCATCTGCTTCTATACCGCTACCCTTTTCTTCAAAGAGTAGCGGTAAAGATTCGACAACTTTTGTCCCGCTTTTATTAAGATGACGATAAGAGCGGGGTTGTCAATTCTCGGATGCCGCTCATGATATTTCATCTTTATATCTCAACAGTTTTGATTCCTTATGATTCATATCTCTGAGGATGATTTCCATGCGGGTGCGAATAATTTCCAGCCGGGTCCTGACCGGCTGATCCGGGTGATTTGAAATAATATCTCTGATCCGATTTATATCCGGATCAGTCAAACGCAGCAGTAATCCGGCGTCTTCTTCATCCTTTTTTTCCAGGGTCAGCAGCTTCATAAGGATCAGATATTCAAGAGAAACGACATACAAGTTTTTCTCCTCATCAAGTCTGAGGGTTCTGTTGTTTCTCACCGCTTCCGCTATTGCCTCACGGAACAGCGAGCCGTAATTTCCCCATTCTTGTGAAGAACGGTCTATAAAGTCTATATTGATGTCATTCTCAGCCCTGCTTTTGACGTTGATGCCGCCGATCAGCAGGTTGCGGACGCTGACATTCCTGTCTTTCAGATACTTTCTGATTTCAAGACAGGACTGCTCGGATACGGCGATATCAAGGTCTTTTGTATAACCGTGATTCGCTGTATCTTTCAGGAATGTCCAAACCGCAAGTCTGCCGATTAAAATGCCTTTTTGTCCTGTGGATTCCAGCAGATCAGCCGCAAACACGGCGCTGGGTCTGGGATCAAAAACAGGCAGAATCCTATTTTCCGCCTTTTTTTCAGGATCTCTTTTTGTTTCCATATTCTTTTTTCATCAACAATAGTCGTAGGGTGGGCAGCAAGCTGCCCACCCTACGATTACGACTTAGTTTGTTGTGAAGCGGATAAAGAATTATCCGTCAGTGATGCTCAGAACTGACCACGCTGACGCATTCCTTGCAGAGCGAGTTGAGATATTGCTGCACCGTTTCTGATTTTCCTTCTTCAAAATCCTGACTTTCCATTTTGGAATCAGGCAGTTTTACAGCAATGTACCAAATCTTTCCGGCTCCGGTCTGCTCGTCTAACTGCACGATCCGATGAAGTCCGGAGTACAAAATTTTCATTTTTGCATTTCGGATCGGAAAAAACGCCGATAAATCTATGAATAAATATTTATATTAAAATTCCAATTTCTTTGCAAGCGAAAAAAATGCAAAAATGACCTATTTTATAAGATTGGTTTTGCACTCCGGATGCTTGGGTTTTTCCGATTGACTGATCACGCTGTTTTGGTTTATTAACAGAATTGTTCAGATCTCGTAAAGCGATTTTTCAAATCGCTCAGACCGCCTGAAAAGCGCCCCCGGCTTAAAACAGAACGACCCACACCGTTTTTGATAGCGAATTGGTATTACGAGGGCGTGCCGCTGAATACCCCTGTCAATGACGCGGATGCCCTGTGTGAAAGGGTAAGCACAGGGGCTTACCCCTACCCGTGCATTTGCAGGATTTCAGGATTGGGGAGGATTTGTGTCAAGCCTCACGGATTTCATAATCAAATCATTCCCTTTGCGCCGAGACGCCAGCGGATACGCGCCATTGTCAGCGGCACAATCTCACCGGAGACATTGCCCTGTTTTCGCAGGGTACGAACTGCCTCCTTTAAGGTCGCGCCTGAGCCGACATAATCGTCCAAAATCAGCACAGCGCGGTCGTTAAGCCTGACAAGGGGCCTGCTCATCTGCATTTTGCCGTTCACATTTTCTTTTCGCTGGTCGTTATTGAGCAATTCGCCCTGACGCTGGGCAGGCGTCTCTTTCCACACCAGCAGATCGGCATACACAGGCGCATCAAGCCGTCCGCCTATCAGCTTGCCCGCAGATTCCCGCTGCATCCATGTTCTTGACGGAAGCACAACAATTGCTCCGAATTGCCGCTCTTTTCCCAGAAGCTCCAGCTTTTTCAGCAGCATTTCCTCAAGCTCGGAAGGCAAGTTCGGGAAATTCTTTTCAGCCCGCTGCCGCATGAACTGAACAAACAGGGGCGCACGCAGGTCTCCGTTGAGAAGTGAAAGCCCCTGAGACATTTTCGGGATTTTTGTCTCATCAATCGGAACATGCCGACGGGCAAGCCATTGAGCTGCTTCTCCGGCGGAGGTAGTCACAGTATCACGGGAAAAGAGATCAGGCTGGCATCGGCTGCAATGACCGCAGACTTGCGCCTGTTCGTCTCCGAGCCGATTTCTGAGCGTCTGCATGAGACAAGGCGTTTCTCCCCGCGCATACAGCAGCATGGCTTCCAATTCGGATTTGCGGACCGCGTTCTGATTGTCGTAACGGCTTAAATCCGGTGCAGTTTTTTTACTCGTGCGGTAATAAATCTGCTTTCCGTTCACCAACTTCTTTTCGAGAAAACCCTGTTCCATAAATTCTGCTACGATCAGATTGACTCGTGTGGGATGCAGACCGGTTCTGACTTTCAGGGCAGTGAGCGAGGGACCCGGAGTTTCCGCATCTGCCCGAACAGCGCCATAGACCTTTCGGAAGTCGTCCAATGTGGGCAAAGCAGACTGAATAAAATGATCCTGAATGCGGCGGTCGCTTTCGTCAAAGAGAAGGACGCCCTGCGCGGGAAGCCCGTCACGTCCGGCTCTGCCCACTTCCTGATAATACGCGGTAATAGAACCGGGAATGTCCGTATGCACGATAAAGCGAATATCGGGCTTGTCTATGCCCATGCCGAGGGCATTGGTCGCGGCGATGGCTTTTGCCTTTCCGCTCATGAATGTCTCCTGCAATTCCCGTTTCCGCTCCGGGGTGTAACCGGCGTGGTAGGAAAGAACATCTGACTTTTTCTCCCTGAGATATTCCGAGACAATTTCGGTTCCCTCACGGGTGGCGCAGTAGAGAATGCCCGCGCCTTCTGTCTCGCGGAGAAATTTTTCCAGAACTTCAAGCTTTTGCGCTGTTCCCTGCACCGGAATCACCCGCAGACTGATGTTGGGGCGATCCATAGATGCACGAAGGACTTTCAGGGGTGCCGCCTCGGAGGGCGTGAGTTGACGGGCAATATCGGCTTCTGTGCGCGGGTTTGCGGTAGCCGTGAGACCCAGCACACGGAGATCGGGATTTTTTTTCTCAAAGCAGCGAACCGCATGGATAATCTGGCGATAAGATGGGCGGAAATCATGTCCCCATGTTGAAATGCAGTGGGCTTCATCCACCACGAGCAAGCCCACATTGAGACGGAGGAGAAATTCGTAAGTCTCTAAATTATCAAGTTTTTCAGGCGCAACAAAGAGAATACGGATATTGCCTTCGACAGCGGAACGCCGCGCCGCCGCGTTTTCCTCATCGCTCTGGTCTGAGTTGATGCTGGCTGCGGGAATGCCGAACCGCCGGTTCAACTGACCTATCTGATCCCGCATCAGCGCCAGCAGGGGCGAAATCACCAGCGTCACGCCGTCCACCCAGAGCGAAGGCAGTTGGTAGAGCAGAGATTTGCCGTATCCTGTGGGCTGAATGCACAAGACCCGTCCGCGAGACATCAGGGTTTGAAGTGATTCTTCCTGCCCGGGCCGGAATGCCTCAAAACCGAAATATTGATGCAGGTCTGCCGCCATATTTATTTCTGAAATATGCTTCATTGATTTCTCCCTGTGGTTTGATTCTGCGGGTCTGTTTGCCGCACACTGTCTGAACCCTGATTCACAGGATTTAAGGATTTTCAGGATTGCTGTTCAGCCCTCCGAAAATTCAAAAGTCCGGAAGGCTTGACACAAATCCTGTCAATCCTTTAATCCTGTAAATCCTTTAATCCTGTAAATCAGGGTTCAGCTCCCAATCTGTCATCTTCAAATCTTTCACCCGCCCGAACTCTCCTGTGTTGTGAGTCACCAAGACGAGATCATGCCTGAGAGCGACAGATGCGATCATCAGGTCATTGGGACCTATGGTTTTCCCCGATTTTTCCAGTTCCGACCGGATTCGTCCGTATATTTCCGCAGCCTCGTCATCAAAAGGATGAGAAACAAATCTGTCGGTAAATTTTCTCTGCTTTTGAAGATTCCGGGCAGGATTTGCGCTTTTCATCGCACCGCAAAACAGTTCGGCTTTGACAACCGAACACAGAACAATCTGCTGCGGACAAAGCGATTCTACATGATCCCGGATACGCTCGGAACGCCCGTTCAGATATCGGATACACACGTTGGTATCAAGCAGATAAATCATTCTGATGCCTCACGGATTTCATAACTGCCCTGATCGCCCCGCTCAATGGGATCGTCTGACAGACAGCCGTAAGTTTCCCTGACAAATTCCTGCCAGTCTGACGGACTGTCATCTGCTCTGTCCGGCTGAACCTGAAGCGCTTTGACTATTTTATAAAGCACTTCCATATATCCCTCATCTATCCTGTCTATTTCCTTTTTCAGCAGTTCTTTGGTAAGCATTTTTCTTTTTCCTTATACTGTAAATACGCCCATGTCTGAACCCTGATTCACAGGATTTAAGGATTTTCAGGATTGCTGTTCAGCCCTCCGAAAATTCAAAAGTCCGGGAGGCTCGACACAAATCCTGCCAATCCTTTAATCCTGTAAATCCTGTAAATCCTGTAAATCCTGTAAATCCTGTAAATCCTGATTCAGACATCTCCCTCTGACAATCCGGATAACCTCAGCAGATGTCTGAGCAAACCGGTTTTCAACGGTCTGTTTCCATGAACCGGAACGGATAAACGCAAGTCTTTATCTTCTTTTCCGTAAATGTGATGACTGCCGTGAATCCGCAGCAGATTCCAGCCGTTGTTTTCGAGTATCCTGCAAAAAGCCTGACCGGTTAAGGATTTCATACGGCAATTTCCATAACATGATTTCTTTCGTCCGTTTCAAACGATGAAATATCCACGGACAGGCATCCTTCGACAGCTTCATACAGATTTTCAAGCAGTTCCTGAAAAGTCTCTCCCTGTGTGGCGCAGCCGGGAATTGCAGGAACTTCAGCCCAGAAGCCTCCTTCTTCGGCTTCGTGGATGATGACTTTGAGTTTCATGATGTTTTCCTCTTTCTTCTTTCCATATTGTCCGAACCCTGATTTACAAGATTAAAGGATTTTCAGGATTGCTGTTCGGAGTGCTGAAATGAAATTTTAACACCGTTAGTAGCATCTGCAAGGATTTTTCTCCCGCAGAAGCCGTGTAATCCCTGCTTAAACATAATCCTTGCAGATACGCCCTCCGCCCGCCCATTGTCTGAACCCTGATTCACAGGATTTAAGGATTTGCAGGATTGCTGTTCAGCGGTCCGAAAATTCAAAAGCCCGGGAGGCTTGACACAAATCATGTCAATCCTTTAATCCTGTAAATCAGGGTTCAGACATTTTGTAACATCCCCCGCCTGCTCCGGATACAACTGCGCCAGCAGCCCGCACATTCTGTATGCCGCATCAAGGTAGTAGGCGCAGGGGATGAGCAGGTGCTTGAAGCCTTCTTTGTTCTTCTTCTCGGCAAAAGCACGGGCAATTTCAGGGAGATGTTCGTTGCGATTGAA
>JAIFKL010000020.1 GCA_020049595.1 Desulfobacteraceae bacterium | reverse complement strand
GCCAGCGCGCCTGCTGTCTGTTCGGAAATATAGGTGAATGGAAAATATATGGGTTTCATTTTCTGTCCTTTTTGATATTACCGTGAATTTTTTGCCACGAATGGACACGAATTTTGCCACGAATAAGCACAAATTATGATAAAAGACTTTTCTCCCTTTAAAAAAAGGAAAGAAAATATATTACGGTATTTTACTAAGAATTTCATTATTAATTAAGGTGATTGCAGATTGAAATGATGAAAATAATGTGTCAGCAGATTCCAATATCTGTTTGCTGAAGTCTATCCCAAGAGACAGATGAGAATGAGGTATCGGATCTTTTGCGGCTTTTATATGAATGTGCGGCACACGTTTATAGCCGGCATGAGATTCCTGATCGGATTCGTTCGGATCGCAATGAAGACAGACAAACTCTTTCAAAGCGTCAGGATATCTGTTATCTTCTAATTCGTATATGTGGAAGTATGCCCGATCCAAATAGTATGTATCATAGCGATTAATATCAACAGGAACCCAACGCTCATAATACATGGCAAATATACTTGTTTTGGCGGTTTTGAATCGCCAATCAACGTAATTCGGACCGGGCCGGCTTCTTCCGTCAAAAAAACCTATTACCTTCGAGCCTTTGAACGGCTGGTTTGTTGGCACAGTTTCATAAGCAGGTCCCGATTTAAGGGGAGAGATTAATGTGAGTATCTTTTGCATCCTTTTGCCCTGCCCGAACAAATCTCCTGATGAAATTACAATGTTTGCCATTACTCCATGCCTATTACAACTCTTTCTGTATCTGTAAGCTGATACAGGTTTGCAATGATTCCATCAAGTTCAGTCTCAATTTGCCGCGCTTCCAGTCCCTCTGTTTCCAATCTCAGATCAACAAGGCAGAGTAATCTGTTCATTATCCTGTGAGGCACATCTTCCGGAGAGGGGACCGGTGTCTGGTTCAGAGTGCGTGGTTCTAACATTACATATCTCTCTCTGTATATATGGGAGTGATTTGAAATATACCAGTGGCATGGACTCGAATTCAGCACTGCCAAAAAGTATTTTAATAAATCGCGTTCCAATCCTTCGAGATAATTCTCTTTATCTTCATCGTTTTCTTCGCGAACCTTCATCTCCGGATACATCAGAGGTGAGCGTGAAATCGCATATTCTCCCTTCGCGTCATACGAAAATCTCGGTATCATAACGAGATGCGGGCTGACGAGCTTAGGACGTATCATGTTTTCCGGCGGACGGGGTCTGATCGGTTCCCACCACTCTTTGTTTTCACTTTGTAATGACTTTCGTGAGAATAGTTTATCATAATGAGCGTTAAGATACGCCCATGTTTTAGGGAAATCAGCCTGTAATTGCTCACCGGATATTTTTTGTCCGTTCACGAAAGGATAAAACACATATTTGGGCGCTTTCAGGGGGACCTTATATGCGGTCATTTCCCGATCAGGCAGGAATGGCGCAAAAACAGCTTCCTCTCCGGGTGGAACTTGGTCAGATCCGACAATGAAAATTTTATCTGCGCCTGATGTCATTCCTTCCCGGATTCTGAGAAATTCCTGCAACTTCGGAAACCGGGAGAATTTTTCTTCCACTGCCGCCTCTTCTGGTGGAACAAGCAGCCATTCACTTTGCTGAAAAGCTGATTGATCTACAGTGTAGATACTGTAAAGTTCATTTCTGACGGTTTTGCCTTCGACTGTTTCCTGTAATGCTCTTCCTACAAAATCCTGGCATCTGACAATCGTAGCAGACGGGGCACGGAGTTTGTCCGCATACTCAGGCCTCTTCTGGAAAATGATAAGCGCTACATAGGATCCGACATCTCCGAACACAGGAATTGCTGACAAATCTGCCAGACATCTGATCCAACTCGATTCGGCTATCAGGTTTCTGATTCCCTCCGAACTTTGCTTCAATAAAAAGTTGTGCGGCAGAATGAAACATCCGTATCCCCCGGGTTTTAACATATCCAGACCGATTTTTATGAAAGCCAGATTCAGATCAATTCTCCCCATGGCCATATCTGACATAAACTCAACGATTTTTTTTCTCATTGGTTCGGCAAGATTATCCCAGGATACAAACGGAGGATTGGCAATCACAGCATCATACTGTTGATACAATTTTTTCGGATGTTGCTGTATGTATTCAATAGCTTCTGATTGTACGATATTCAGATGATCGGGCAGTTCGTTCGTTAAGACCAGATGAAGCAATGAAAGGGATAACTGGGTTGCACGGACAGCATTTTCATCAATATCAACACCGAGCGTATTTTCAAATGCTTGCCTGATAACAGATGTTGTTACTTCCGGAGATATGGGATCACACTGTAACTCCAGTATGGTACGAAGAAACATGCCTGAGCCGCAAGCCGGGTCAGCTATTTTTAACTGCCTGAATTGGCGCGGAGGCATTTGCTCACGCAAATATCGGGCAAAAAATCTTGCGATATACTGAGGTGTATAGTAAGCTCCATAAGCTTTTGACTGTTCTTCCATGGGCAGACGCTGTGAAAATAAAAATGTCAGTTGCGGAGATTCTTCGGGCCGCAGCACGGAAACATATCGTTCATAGATTCTGCTGAGGGCATGTTTGGACATCAGTGAAAAGTCATATTCGTATGGTGCGTATTTATTTCTGTAAAAATTGGAAAACAGTGAAGAAACTGTGCCTTTGTCCAAGCGATCAAAGAGTTCCAGACTCTTTGCATTATTAAAAAAACTTGGTATGTTACCCTTACTCAGTTTCTTAAGAACAGATACAAGGGTTTCATATACAGATATTCCTGAATTGCGCCAAATACTGACAAGATTCTCCGGTAACCGCGTTTCTTCAATTCCTGTCTGTCGTGCTTTATGATCTTCAACGGCGCGGATAAATATGACGGCATTAAACAGGGCTGACAATGCCTCGTTGGGAACAGCATAATCCAACTCGGCAGAGAGGGTCCGTTTCCAGTACGATATTGTATCAATGAGCGCATCATCTAATGCCGGCAAATTGGGATTCTGTTTTCGTCCAATAATTTGTTCAAATGCTTCACTGGACAAGGGATCATAATTTTCGCGTGAAATACTTTGTCTGTCAACGATTCTGATAGGCGTAACCCTGTTGTGAACAATCGTTCTGTGGTCAGATTCAACATAAATATGCCAATCAACCAAGTTATTGTACGAAATAGACAAAAGCTGATTTTTTTCCGTTCTTTCTAAAGCCGGATAGCTATATGGATAACGAAGGAATGAAATAACAGCCGTATTTTGCATTCCATGCTCTACAAGCAGATGGGATGTGGTGAATTCTCCAAGATAGGCTGTCTGCAAGCGGTCACTCGGATGCCAGCCTAATTCATAGGCAAAGTCATTAAGCAGCCGGGAGCGGTCAAAATCTTCTTTGGATGTCAGTTGTTGTAGCAAATCGTACCTGTTGCTCATTTCCAAACCCTTCTTTCAGGCTTCAGTTTCATTATAAAAGACTAAACATTTCAATAATATAAAAGAAAGTATCTGTCAACAGAAATCCGATCTTTTTTACAGGAGAATTCCCTCGTCTTGCAGGCAGGACTGAAATCATGAAACTTTCCCGTCTCTTACACTGAATCCTTTGGCGGCTAACTGTTCCCGTATCTTGTCCGCAAGCACCCAATTTTTTTCAGCCCTTGCTTTTTCCCGCTCGTTTATCATAAGCTGAATCTCCGGATCGGAAATTTCATCTTCAAAATCAAAGAGATTCAGAACCGAATCTATGTTTCGGAACAGGTCTGCAATCTTGCCCGCGCCTGCGGGGTCAATCTTCTGCTCCAGCGCCAGCATATTTATTTTCTTGATATTTCCGAATATCGAAGCCAGCGCTGCGGAAATATTCAGATCATCATCCATCGCGCTGACAAAGCCCTGTTTGATGTCGTAAAGCAGTTGATCCGATTCAGGATACGGAGAACCGGATTTGACATTCAGCAAGGTGTGAATGCAGGTGTCAAAGCGTTTGAGCGAGCGTCTGGCAACTTCAAGCCGTTCTGCGGAAAAATTCAGGGGCTTGCGGTAATGGCTTGAAATCAGCCAATAACGGATTTCCCTGCCGGACCAGCCCATGTTGAGCAGATCGTCAAGACTCAGGCTGATGCCGTCTCTTTCGACTTTTTTGCCGTCCGACAGCACCCGGTCGCAGTGAATCCAATATTTGGCAAGGGGTTTGCCGGTCAGCGCGGTTGCAATGGCGATTTCATTTTCATGGTGCGGAAATATCAGTTCCCGCGAACTGGTATGAATATCAAAGCTTTCGCCGAGATATTTCATGGACATTGCCGCGCACTGAATATGCCACGAAGGGCGCACATTTCCCCATTCGGTTTTGACGTAAATCCCCCGCTTGAGTTCCGAGAGCCGGGACCGCTTGAACAGCGTGAAATCTCTGGGATTGTCTTTTTCATAGTCGTCCAAATCCACGGTTGCGCCGAGTCTGATTTTGTCCAAATCAATGCCGGAAAATTTGCCGTAGTCGTGAAAACGGGAAATATTGAAATAAAGCGAGCGGAGTTTCTCATAAGCAAAGCCTTTTTTCATCAGTTTTTCCGCAAGAGAAACCATATCTTCCAGATGCTCACCGGCTCTCGGATATTTTGCAGCAGGCTTGATTTTCAGTGTTTTAAGGTCTTTATGAAAAGCGTCAATGTATTTTTGTGTAAATTCGGCGTGTTCCATGCCGGCTTTTTCCGATCCGGAAATGGTTTTGTCGTCCAAATCCGTGATATTCATAATATGCGTCACCGCATATCCGCGATATTCCAAATAGCGGCAGAGGAGATCGGAAAACACAAATCGCCGGCATTCTCCCGGGTGCAGGCGTGCGTGGGCTGTGGGACCGCAGGAATACACCGACGCCTTTCCCGCGTGCATCGGCTCAAAGACTTCTTTGCTGCGGCTGAGAGTATTAAATAATTTCAGGTGGATATTGCTGTCCGGCACAGCAAAAAGCGGTGTGCTTAAATAGCGCTCCCCGCTGTCGGGAAAAATCACGACCACGATTCCGCCGCTCATTTTTTCCGCCTGTTTTCGGGCAACCGCAAGGGCTGCGCCGCTGCTCATTCCCACAAAAAGCCCCTCGTCTTTTGCTAAACGCCGTGTCATTTCAAAGGCTTCTTCATCTTCAATATTGACTTTTTCATCCAAGATGTCTTTGTCATAAATTTCAGGGCAATAGGATTCTTTCATGTTTTTAAGCCCCTGAATTTTATGTCCGAGATAAGGCTCCACGCCGATGATTTTAATCTCAGGATTGTATTCTTTCATTCGCCTTGAAATGCCCATGACCGTGCCGGTCGTTCCCATCGTGACAACCACAGCAGATACTTTTCCGCCGGTCTGTTCCCAGATTTCTTTGGATGTGGTGTGATAATGCGCCTGCCAGTTGGCGGGATTGTTGAACTGGTCTGTCATAAAATACGCGTCGGGATATTCCCGCGCCAGCCTATAGACTTCTTCGATTGCGCCGTCAGTGCCGAGATGCCCCGGCGTGAGCAGGATGTCCGCGCCTCTGGCTCTCATGATTTTCTGCCGTTCAATACTCGCGGCTTCGGACATGGCAATCAGAAGTTTGTAGCCTTTCACCGCGCAGACCATCGCCAGCCCGATGCCGGTATTTCCGCTGGTTGCCTCAATCACGGTTTTATCCGGCGTCAGTTCTCCGGAGCGTTCCCCGGCTTCAATCATAAACAGCGCGGCTCTGTCTTTTATGGATCCGCCCGGATTCACATATTCCAATTTTGCCAGAATTTTCACTTTCGGATTCGGATTCAGTCTTTTTATTTCAATCAGCGGCGTATTGCCGATGGCGTCCAAAATAGAATAGCTCATGGTTTAATATATCGTCCTTATAAAACATAGGGTGGGCATGAAATGCCAACCCTGCTACTTTGAATGACAGGGTGCATAACATGGTTAAAACGAATAGGAAATCCTGCCGCTGAAGGTTCTGCCCGCTTCCGGCATGTCATTTACTATACTGAGCGAAGATGGGCTTCTGTGATCCGTATTGAACAGATTGAATCCGCTGATCTGTATTTCCATACCTTTGAAAAAATTCCTGAATGTGAGCGAGGCGTTGAACAGCGTCCGTGCTTTTACCGGCTCTCTCTGATCCTCGGACACCAATTTCTCGCCGTTCCATGATTTCTTGCCGCTGCGCTCCCTTTCCCCCGTATAATTTACAGAAAGACCGGCAATGACATGCTCGTTGAAAAAGTCGTAATTCATGCCGACATTTCCGTAAAATTCAGGAATCCCTCCGGGATTGAAATCCGCCTGCCTTTCAGTTGTTCCCCTGATTTCGGAATGTGTCCGGTCTTTCACATCCTGCCATGTGAAATTCATATAAGCATAACGATATTTGCCGAAAGATGCTTTCAATTCGGCTTCCGCACCGTGAGACTGCATTTCGCCCAGATTTACCAGTACCCCGGAGCGATACGCGATCAGATCGCTGCCGCTGACATGAAAACCGGTAAGGCTGGCGCTGATATTCGGAGTGAAGCGGTATCCGATCAGACATTCTGCGGTGGCAATTTTTTCCGGCTTCAGCGCAGGCTTCTGCTGCTGTTCCTCTCCCTCAAGGTATATTTCTGAAAAATCGGGAACGCGGAATGCCTCTCCGTAAAGGGCTTTGAACCAGAGTTTTTTTGTCGGCGCATAGACAATTCCCAGACGGGGATTGCTTGAAGACCCGATATCATCATAACGGTCATATCTCCCGCCCAGGGTCAGCGACAGATTTTCCGTGCCTCTGTTCAGAGAAAAAAGCTGTTTCAGATCGAAAATGCCCTGGGCATAACCGGCAAAAGTTTCCCGGTCTTTTTCTTTAATCGGATTTTCCAGCTCCGTGATTCCCCCGGGAAGATATTGAAACAAGCTGTTATAATTCGCATAACGTCTGATGTCATAATGCCTGATATACTCGTAGGACATTCCGCCTGTGAGCTGTATGCCGGAACAGAGGCTGGCGTCAGCCGTCAGTTCCGAGCCGCTGACCGCATGACGGCTTTCGACTTTCTCATAAACCCCCTCATCCGCAGGAAATCCCTCATACATGCCCGGCATCTGTGCAGTCTGTTCCGAGAAAAGTTCTATGGTCGTGTTTACGTCGGCGCGGTCATGCCAGAGTCTTATTCCCAGATGTCCCGTGTCGCCCATCGGCACGCGATAACCTGTCTCAGCGTAACCGTACCATGTTTTTACATCATTTTCATCTGTCAGCGAATAATAAAACCCCGCAGGATAGTCCGTGTCCGACCTGCTGAAAAATCCGGAAACATAAAAATTTTTGTAACGGATATCCGCCTGAACTGCGTGATGCCTGTCTTTGTTATTGAGCTTTCCGGGGGCGGCGCTGTAATCCTGTCCGAAATACCGTGTGGCATAATCCGATTCAATCGTTCCGTCATAGCCGTCTGTGCTGTAATGATCTGCGTAAAGATAGGCTTTGAACTCATCTTTTTTATAGGATAAACTGCTGTAAGTTTTCACGGTATGATCGTTTCCGGCTTCCGCAGACAGTTCCGAGGGATTGTCTCCGCCTTTTTCCGTAATGATATTGATCACGCCCAGAAACGCGTCTGTGCCGTAGAGCGCGGAACCGGGTCCCCGGATGATTTCGATTTTTTTGATATTGGCAAGGGGCAGCGCGTCAAGATGCGGTCCGAACACTTCCCAATAGAAATCTTTCAAGCTGTGTCCGTTCAGCATGATCCTGATTTTTTCATTGGCATTTGTCGAACTCATTCCGCGTATAGATATTTTATGCGTGGGCATAACAGCATAATGGATCAGATCAAATCCCGGCACAGTTCTCAATACGTCAACAATCGTTCTCGCGCCCATGTTCCGAATCTGTTCGCCGGTAATCACGGAGACAATCGAGGGCGCGGTTTCCTCGGTCATTTCGGTTTTCGTTGCAATAGTCAGCGTGGCTTCCGCCTCTGCCCGGATCCATTTCAGTTCCTCTTCAAGTGCTGAATCGGCATCGTATGCTTCAGCAGAAAAAGCCGGAATAACGGCGAGAACGATAAATAAAACTGCCGTGAACATTTTGATTTTCATTGCACTCTCCTTCCGCACGCTTAATTTCTTCCATTGTCAATCCCTGTTTTTCCGATGGAGAAAATCAAAGCCTGCATCAAACTCATGCTGTGAGAATACAGAAGAATCCGTTCTGTGTAAACAGAAAAGCGCAATGTCGTTGAATCAATTTCATAAAAGATTACACTATTGTTATCACCGTATTTATGATTTCCGCCCTGACCCGGTTCTCATTCTGAGAGGCGTCAATCACCCGGAACCGTTCCGGTTCACGACGCGCAATCTCCAGATACCCTCCCCTCACTTTTTCATGAAATGCCAGCAGTTCCTGTTCAAAACGGCTTTCCTGACCGGTTCGTGCGCCGCTTCTGATTTGCTTCCATGCACGGGAAAGCCCGATTTCAGGCGGAAGATCAAGCAGAATCGTCAGATCGGGTTTCACAATCTCCAAAATCTGTTCATGCACGCGGCGGATCACTTCCGTATCAAGCCCCCGTGCAAATCCCTGATAAGCAATCGTGGCGTCAGCATAACGGTCGCACAGCACTGTTTTGCCTTGGGACAGACAGGGTTTTATGACAGACTTTATATGCTGGATCCGATCTGCCGTATAGAGCAGGAGTTCTGTCAGAGAATCCATGCCCTTGTTTTCAGGATCAAGCAGAATTGCCCGGATTTTTTTTCCGATTTCCGTGCCGCCCGGTTCCCGTGTCAGAACGCAGTCACAGCCCCGGTCCCGTAAAAATTCAGCCAGATGCCTTATCTGCGTGGTTTTTCCCGATCCTTCTATGCCTTCAAATGTGATAAACATGCGATATGACCTCACCCTCTGCCCTCCCCATTTAACCCCACCCCCGATAAACCCCACCCCCTGCCCCTCTCCCGAAGGGGAGGGGAGACTCACACCCCCTCTCCTTCGGAGAGGGGGCCGGGGGGTGAGGTCTGCGGGTACAAACCTGATTTTAAATACATAAACCATAAAATTTATTATGATAAAATAATCCGACTTTCTCAAAATTGTCAAGAAATATTTTATCTTTTTACTGAAAATACTTTTAAAAGATCATAAATTCTGATAGAAATGTATAAAAAAGTATTCGGTATCATCAGACCCGGCAATTTGAACCGAGCCTGTAAAAATAAAATAACATGCAGTTAATAACAAAAAAGAAGGCAACATGTTTCAAACAGACAAACTTCAGGGCAGTATCCTGATTGCGGATGACAATCCGAATAATCTTAACGTGCTGCGAAAAATCCTGACAGATCAGGGTTACAAGGTTTATCCGGTACCGAGCGGCGAACTGGCTTTGAAAGTCGTTCAGAAATCACAGCCGGATATTATTCTGTTGGACATCATGATGCCGCCGGGCATGGACGGTTATGAAGTCTGCGCTCGTCTGAAGTCAGATGAACAGACGCGGGATATTCCTGTGATTTTCATCAGCGCGCCGGATGAAACCGCATATAAAATCAAAGCCTTTGAAGCCGGATGTGCGGATTATATTGTCAAACCTTTTCAGGCAGAAGAAGTTTCAGCCCGGGTCAGAACGCATTTAAACCTGCGGTATATGCAGAAGCACTTACTGGAACAGAACCGGCAACTGCAATTTCAGACAATGCTGCTGGAACAGATAAAAGACGGCATTGCGGCAGTTGATATGGAAGGGCGAATCACTTATATCAACAGCGCGGCTGCCGGCATAAAGGGAAAAACTCCGGATGAACTCATCGGCAAAAAGGCATGTGTGTTCGGAGAAAGCCCTTCCAGCAAAAAAAAAATGCTTCAAAACACGCTCAAACACGGAAAATGGCAGGGGACAATATCCGACTCGGTGATAAAGGGAAACCGAAGAACAATGGAAGTGAGAACATGGCTTGTATATGATACAGACAGAAAACCGACCGGCATGATCGGTATCGGGAGCGATGTGACCGAAAAAATTCAGGTCACAGACGCACTCAGGCAGAGTGAGACAAGATACAGAGAACTTTTTGAGGCGATGAGCAGCGGGGTCGCAGTCTGTGAGGCTGTCAACAACGGAAAAAATTTTGTGTTCCGGGAATTCAACAGCGCAGGCGAGAAAATAGAAGGAATAAAGCGGGAAGATATTATCGGAAAGCCCGTGACGGAAGTCTTTCCGGGTGTCAGGGCTTTTGGACTGCTTGAGGCATTTCAGCGGGTATGGCGGACCGGTATGCCGGAAATTTTTCCGCCGACATTTTACAGCGACAATCAGCGGATCGGCTGGCGGGAAAACCGTATTTACAAACTTCCTTCAGGAGAAATTGTTTCGGTTTATGACGATGTTGCCGAAAAAATAAAAGCACAGCAGGAGATTGTGAAAGCAAAAGAAGCCGCAAATGAGGCAAATGAAGCAAAAAGCGACTTTCTGGCAAATATGAGCCATGAAATCCGAACACCGCTGAATGCGATTATGGGCTTCAGCGAAATACTGATGAATGAGGCGCAGAATGTTCGGCAGAAGTCCTTTCTGGAAAACATTTATCTCAGCGGAAAAGCCCTGCTCTCGCTGATGGAGGATATTCTCGACCTTTCAAAAATAGAGGCGGGCAGATTGGAATTGCAGCCGGAACCTTTAAGCATCAGAGAACTGCTCAATGAAATTGAAGTGATGTTTTTTCGGAAAATCCGGAAAAAAGGACTGGATTTTAAAATTATCATCCATGAAGACACGCCGGACCGGCTTGTCCTGGACCGGATACGGTTCAGACAGGTTTTAATCAATCTGGCGGACAATGCTGTGAAATTCACACATCAGGGATATGTGGAAATGAGGGTCAGGGGTGAGGGGTCAGAGGTCAGGGGTCAGGGATCAGGGGGCAACACCTCTCACCTCTCACCCCTCACCCCTCACCTCACCCTTATCATCGAAATCGCCGACACCGGCATCGGAATCCCCCAGGATCAGCAGATTGCCATTTTTGAAAGATTTCAGCAGCAGAAAGGACAGAAAATCGGCGAATACGCCGGCACCGGCCTGGGACTGAGCATCACCCAAAAGCTGGTTCAGATGATGAACGGCTACATATCGGTTCAAAGCGAGGCAGGAAAAGGAAGTATTTTCCGCATCGTTCTTTCCGATGTCGTAACCGTCGGAGCGCCGGACACGGTAAAGGCGTCTTCAAAACCGGATGACACTGAAACCGAATTCAGACCCGCGACAATTATGATTGTTGACGATGCTGCCTCGAACAGAGAGCTGATCAGAGAATATCTGAAAGATACTGCTTTTTCCGTAATTGAAGCCGAAAGCGGCGATCATTCGCTGTCTTTGCTTGAAGAAGAAAACATCAGACCCGACCTGATACTGATGGACCTGAAAATGCCGGGCAGAAACGGCTATGAAGTAACAGAAATTATCAAAAACAGCAAGTTGTCAGGCAGCGTGCCGGTTATCGCCCTTACGGCTTCTGCCATGAAAAAAGAGGAGCCGGATATCAGAAAACTTTTTGACGGGTATTTGCAGAAGCCTGTAAGCAAAATAAAACTCTTATCGGAAATTAAAAAATTTTTATCTTCTGAAGTCAAAAAAATACTCCCGGCGCAAGCCGTTGAAAAAATAGAACTGCCCGAAGAAACGAAAAAAAATCTGCCTGAAATCCTCAAGATACTGCAAAAAAAATTCATGCCCAGATGGAAGGAAATTCAGGAGGTTTTTTTTATTAACGATATTACGGATTTTGCAGAAAGTTTGAAGGACTTCGCCGTTAAATATCATATTCCTTTCCTGACGGATTACAGCCAGCGTTTATATGACAATGCCTGGAGCATCAACATTGAAGAAATGGAAAGTCTCATGGCAGAATTTCCGAGTGTTGTTGATGAAGTTAAGAAACAAAAATAAGAAACATTTTAGCAGAGCGATTTTTCAAATCGCTTTAACCGAATTGAAAATTCGGTTTACTGTCATTTTAGCAGAGCGATTTTTCATTGAAAATTCGGTTTACTGTCATTTTAGCAGAGCGATTTTTCAAATCGCTTTAACCGAATTGAAAATTCGGTTTACTATCCGGAGATAACAAAGTTGACAAAGCACTGCTGATAATGTTCAATAAGACGGACATAAAAGCATCATATAGTAATCCGATTCTGATTTTTCACGGCAAATTTTTTGCATATACGCCGTATTCCGTATTCGGAAATCTGTCTGTGTGCGTCTGTGTGTGTCTGCGGCAAAAAAACCAAAAGCGGATCAGTATAATAAAGAATCGGAATATATGCCCAAAGAATCGGAACAACTTCTTCACGAACAGAAAAATACAAATAACACACTGAAAAAACAGATAGAAAGACTCAGATACCGCGTCAGGGAACTGAACTGTTTATACAGTGTTTCAAGGCTTTTTGAGCGGAGATATGTTTCTTTGGAGCATACGCTTCAGAAAATCGTCATGCTGATGCCCCGCGCGTGCCCGTATCCTAAAAAAGCATCTGCGCGCATCATTTTAAAAGAAAAAGAATACAGAAGCCGAAATTTCTCCGAATTTCCTCTGAAACAATCTGCGTCTGTTATTGTCAATGGCAGAGAAATCGGAAAAGTTGAAGTTTTTTTCTCGGAGCCGGCAACCGAACAGCCGGAAACCCGTCTGATTAATCTTATTGCCGAGCATATCGGCAGAGTCAGCGATGAGAGAGAAACAGAAGACCTGCTCAAAAAATATCAGGACAGTCTGGAATTGCAGTTAATAGATGCAAATGATGAATTAAAACATGAAATAGAAACCCGCAGACACGCGGAAAAAGCCCTGCGGGAAAGCGAGGAAAAACATCGGATTGTCCTTGAGGCAGCGCCTGACCCGGTGGCAGTTTATGACACTGAAGGAAAAATTGTCTTTCTGAATCCGGCATTTACAAGAGTCTTCGGATGGACCCCGGAAGAAAGCATGGGCAGATATATTGATTTTATCCCGAATGAACAACTGCCTGAAACCGATATGATATTGAATCATATCAGCCGGTGCAGACCTTTTTCCGGCATAGAAACTTACCGTCTGAGCAAAGAGGGACATAAAGTTGATGTCAGCGTCAGCGGGGCATTCTTTTATGACACCCGCGGCAATCATGTCGGAAACATCCTGACACTTCAGGACATCTCGGAAAGGAAAAGAGCCGAAGAAGAACTTACATTTATTGCCTATCATGATGTGCTGACCGGTCTGCCCAACCGCAAATCTTTTTACAAAACATTGGAAGAAAAACTGAATTATGCCCGGAACCGCTCCGGAGATCAAAAATGGGCATTGCTTTTTCTTGATCTGGACAGATTCAAATATGTCAATGATACGCTGGGACATGATGCAGGAGATGAATTGCTGAAAGTCGTGGCGGGCCGCATTCGGAAATGTCTTCGCAAAAGCGATTATGTTTTCAGATTAGGCGGCGACGAATTTACGGTTATTCTGAATGATATTTACAAAGAATTGGATATAGCAGGAGTCATCTCAAAAATACAGACAGGCATTGCAGCTCCCTGCCGCATTAAAGAAAATGAACTTTATATGAGCGCGACCATCGGTATCAGTATTTACCCCCAGGACGGCAGCACAGTGGAACTGCTTGTCAAGAATGCGGATATGGCAATGTATGCGGCAAAAGAAGATGATGAAGGCTACCGTTTTTTCACCGAAGAAATGAATATCAGGGCAATGGAGCGCATGAAATTGGGCAACGGTCTTAGGGATGCCCTGCAACGGAATCAGTTTATTTTGTACTATCAGCCTTTGGTGGATGCCATGAGCCGCATCACCGGGGTGGAAGCCCTGTTGCGCTGGCGTCATCCGAAAATGGGCATGGTGAACCCTGAAAAATTTATCTATCTGGCTGAAGAGACCGGCATTATCGTACCCATCGGCGAATGGGTTCTCCGCAGCGCGTGTCAGCAGGGGCGAAAATGGCATGATATGGGATATAAGGAACTCTATATTTCCGTCAATCTGTCAACCCGCCAGTTCAAAGAAAAAGACCTGATTCGGTCCATAGAGCAGATACTTAGGGAAACCGGTATGAACCCGCACTGTCTGAAATTGGAAGTGACAGAAAGCGGCATCATGGAAAATCCGGAAGAAGCGATTGCCAAAATGAATCTGCTGCGTTTGAAAGGCGTGCGTTTTTCCATTGATGATTTCGGCACCGGCTATTCTTCTCTGAGTTACATGAAGCGTCTGCCCATTGACACATTGAAGATAGACCGCTCATTTGTGACGGATTCTGTCAACAATCGGGATGACCGTGAAATCATCAAGACCATTATTTCCATGGCTCGGAACCTGAGCATCGAAACCGTTGCCGAGGGGGTTGAAAATAAGGATCAGCGGGACTTTCTGGAAATGCAGGGATGCCGGACCATGCAGGGTTATTATTTCGGCAGGCCCATGCCTGCCGGAGAACTTGAAGATATATTGAAAAAGGGGGATCCGGTTTTGTAGGGACATGCCATTTTCAATTCTCAATTCTCAATTCTCAATTCTCAAAAAAATGTTGCCATATCTGTATGCTTCTGATATATGGCTCATAAAATTTTTGACTCCGGTATAAAAGCATTGGAAATAAGCGGTGTAAAAACTGTTTAATTTTAACGAATAAGGAGGTATATATGAAAGGGAAGTTTTTTATTTTTTTTTCTGTTATTATCCTTGCGCTCTGTTTTTCCGACAGCGCAACACCGGCATCTGAAGTCGAAAAAAAAGAAACAGAAGCGATCAATGCTTCAAAAGCATGGTTAGACATTATTGAGGCGGGAAATTATGCCGAAAGCTGGAAACAGGCTTCGGAATATTTCAGAAACGCCCTCAGTTCCGTACAGTGGGAACAGATGCTGTCAAGCGTCAGAAAGCCTCTGGGGAAAATAGTTAAAAGAACAGTCAAATCCCGGGAATACAGCAAAACTTTACCCGGTGTTCCGGACGGCGAATATGTGATGATTCAGTATGAAACCGAATTTGAGAACAAAAAAACTGCCACCGAAACCGTCACGCCCATGTTGGAAAAAGACGGGAAATGGCGGGTATCGGGTTATTTTATCAAATGAATAAAGCAAAAGCGGGTTTAAAACCCGCTTTACTTTGAAATAAATAAAGCAGAGCGGGTTTAAAACCCGCTTTACTGAATTATCCGTAGA
>JAIFKL010000006.1 GCA_020049595.1 Desulfobacteraceae bacterium | reverse complement strand
TTCTGATGACTCTCCACGCGCTTGGTAAAATCAGAGAGAAACGCGGCGATGTCTTCACCTTTCCATGTTTTCCGAAGATGCAGCGCATGACCGCCCAGCCTGCCTTCCCGTTCTACCAGATAGGTTTTGAATCCCTGATCCGCCAGATTCAATGCCGCACTCATTCCGGCAACACCTCCGCCGATGACCAGCGCATTGGAATTGACTTCAATTTGCAGTGAGTCAATCGGCTCAAGCAGCGATGCTTTTGCCACTGCCATGCGAATCAGGTCTTTTGCCTTACGGGTTGCGGCTTCGGGATTGTGCTGATGAACCCACGAATTTTGATCCCGGATATTGGCAAACTCGAACAGATAGGGATTCAGTCCGGCTTCCCGAATGGTCTCCTGAAACAGCGGCTCATGGGTTCTCGGCGTACACGCGGCAACTACTACTCTGTTGAGACGATTTTCTTTGATTGCTTTCCGAATGTTTTCCTGCGTATCCTGACTGCATGTAAACAGGTTGTCAGCGGCAAAAACCACATTCGGCAGGCTTTCAGCATAAGTTTTGACGGAGGGAACATCTACAATGCCGCCGATGTTGGTGCCGCAATGACACACGAACACGCCGACTCTCGGTTCTTCTCCACCCACAGGCAGTTCGGACGGATAGGATTTCTCTTTGGTAAGCGTATTTCGGGACGCAGCCAGCAATGCCGCAGACGCGGAAGATGCTGCCGATGCCTCCATAACCGATTGAGGAATGTCTTTGGGACCGGCAAACGCGCCGCAGACAAAAATACCGGGGCGTGAAGTCACAACCGGCGCGAAACTGCTGGCAGCAGCGAATCCGTTTTCAAGTCCTACGGAAAGTACAACTATGTCAAATATCTCTGTGAGAAGTTCGCCCTCTTCGGTAGAATACATGACTTTCAGATCATCTGAACCGTGAATGGCTTCAACCGTGTGAACCCTTGCGCGGACAAAACGGACGCCGGATTCCTTTTTGGCGCGGTTGTAGGTCTGCTCAAATCCCTTGCCGTGCGTCCGCATGTCCATGAAGAAAATGGCAGTGTCCAATCCGTATGAAGCGTGTTCTTTGGCGATAATTGCTTCTTTGATTGCATACATGCAGCATACGCCGGAACAATAGGCGTGTGCATCTTCACGAATGTCTCGCGACCCCACGCATTGAAGCCATGCAATCTTTTTCGGCTCTTTCTTGTCCGAAGGACGCACCAGATGCCCTTCGTAGGGACCCGAAGCACTCAGAACTCTTTCAAATTCCATGCTGGTAATGACATTCGGAAGGATGCCGTAGCCATATCTTTCATAAATGCCCGGATTAAAGCATTTAAACCCGGGAGACATAATAATCGAACCGACTTCGAGGCTGTGTATCTTTTCCTGCTGCTTGAAGTCAACGGCATCCGCAGGACAGAATTTCTCACATGCCCGGCATTTGCCGTCTTTCTCAAAGTAGATGCAGTTGTCTTTGTCTATCGCATATTTGAGCGGAACTGCCTGCGGATAAAGCACATAAGCAGCTTTGCGCTTGTTCAATCCCTGATTGTAGCTGTTTTCCACTTTTCGGGGACATTTTTCCGCGCATTTGCCGCACGCGATACATTTCTCCATGTCTATATAACGGGGATGCTCCCGCACCGTCACCGTAAAATGCCCGGCTTCTCCGGCCACAGATTCGATTTCCGAAAGGGTGAGCAGATTGATATTCTTATGCCTGCCCACCTCGACAAGTTTGGGGGAGAGAATACACATGGAGCAGTCATTGGTGGGAAAAGTCTTGTCTAACGCGCTCATCACGCCGCCGATAGCCGGAGATTTCTCCACCATATACACGAGGAAACCGGCGGTTGCCAAGTCCAGCGCGGACTGTATTCCGGCAATGCCGCCGCCGACAACCATGACTGATCCGATCACATCTTTTGACATTTGGGCTTTCTCCTTATTTAAGAATGCTTTTTTACTTGTGTTCGGGTTTCAGACTTATTCGGATTTCGGAAGATTCACGTCTATCAGGTCGGGACCGAGATATGCCCGTTCATTTTCAGCAAGAATGCCGAGAGAAAGCGCGATGATCGTCCACAGGTGAACCGCGCGATACTTTCCCTTACCGTGATGCTGCCCCAGTTCTTCAATCTGCGCGTGACAGTTGTGACAGGGCGTGATGACATAGCTCGCGTCAGTAGCCATAATCTGATTGTGTTTCAGCATACCGAATTGCAGGCGGGCATCTTTGTATCCTGACTGAAGATAGCCGCCCCCGCCTCCGCAGCAGTAGTTGTTCGACTTGTTCGGATAGGTGTCAGTGAAATTTTCCTCGCCCACGCAGGCAATCGTAACAAAACGCAAGTCATCGGCCAGCGCGTCTCCGAAACTTTTGCGAATCTGATTGCAGGGATCCTGAACCGTGAATTTGACTTTCAGGTCTTTGTTCCAGTCAGAATTGACTTTCAGTTTTCCTTCCCGAATCCACTTGGCGTAATATCTCACCATCGGCGCGATTTCCATCTCGGTTTCGATTTTATGACGCTGCTGTCCCATCCAGACCGAATAAGTCGAATGACCGCACTCGGTATTGAGATAGACTTTACAGCCTAAACTCATAGCTGATTTGATGCTCATTTCGGTGATTCTTTTCCACCCCTCATCATCGGCAAGGAACATGCAGTAATTTTCGCCGCCCCAGCCGGTGCAACTATAAGTCCAGTCCGCGCCCACGAGATGCAGAATTTTCCACAGCGGCACCATTTCTTCCGGCTCTGTTACAGGCTCGCGGGAGTTCTGGCTGAGGAAAAAATGTGCGCCTTTTTTGTCAATCGGCGCTTCAAGGTTTTCCCAGCCGGGCTGGTTCGCACGCACTTCTTCAAGCACGTCATTCACCACGAAGCGGAAATCTTCTTCCGGCGTTCCCATCGCGCTGCAACTCATGTTTTTCAATGCCATATCGCAGGAACCGAGAATGCCTTTGGGGCGTTTTTCCCGGGGCCAGAGTTTCCGTGCCTCATAAATCAGACCCGCGATATTGATTTCCATAGGACATGCGTAAGTGCAACGGTAGCACATGCTGCACATCCACACCCAAGGATGTTCTGTTATCTCGTCGTCCAGACCCAGCACAGCCATGCGGAGGAATTTTCTCGGGTCCATGTCTTCAAGCCCCGTTGCCGGACAGCCGGAAGCACACGCCCCGCAGGTCAGACAGAGGCTCAGATTTGCCTTGGGCAGTAATTCATTTACTTTGTCAAAAAAAATGTTTTTTCTACCATTTTCGATTTTTATTGCTGCTTCGCCCATAATGTCTCCTTTTGAATGAGAGTTGGTTTAAAAGTTAAAAAAAATGAATTACGAAAACATGAACGCATTGAGAATACGAAAGATTTCAGGGCTTCATGGTGTAGGGACACGCCGGCTGCGTGTCCTACGGCAGCAGGGCACGTCACCGGCTTGCCCTACTTCTCGTCTCGGATATTGCCATAGACAGCGACAGTAATTTCAGGTTTTGCCGGATGATCTGTTTTCAGAACAATTCTGTCCGTATATGTGCCTTTTGCCGCGAGCAAATTTTCCACTGTCAGCATATATCCGTCCGGTTTTCGCTCCATATTGAAACGGATGTTTCCTCCCTTTTGTGCATGGCTTTCCAAGACATTGAAGGGATATTTTGTTTCAAATCTGATAGTTGCAACCGCCTGAATTTTCTGCCCTGCGACACCGCTCAGACTTATATTTTTCGGCTCAATGCTGACAAATTTCTCAACCTGTCCCGATATGCGGAGATGAATTTCTCTCTGCTTGGGGTCATTGCAAGAAACCGTTATGCTTTTTGAAAATCGGCTGCCCGCATATCCTTCGGTATTTGCCTTAATGCTGATTTTACCTTTGCTCCCCGGCGGAATTTCCTTTGTATAAGAAGCAGTTGTACATCCGCAGCTTGTTTTGACTCTTTCGATAAGCAATGTCGCGCCTCCGGTATTTTCCACAATAAAATCATGAGGAACTTCAGTTCCTTCCACAGCAGTTTGAAAGTCAAAATCAGGCTCCGCAAAATAAGCCGCGGGCAGGCTCGGCTCGCTTTGTGCGGCATCCGGGGGCTGCTCTGCCCCGAAACCCGATAGAGTCCAAAAAAATAGTACCAAAATAGAGATAATTACCTTAAATTTCATTATAAGATGCTCCTTATTTAAGTGAGAAGTGAGAAATGAGAAGTGAGAAATGATGTCGGGAGTCAGAGGCATCTTCTCACCCCGCACCTCTCACCTTTTATTTTACTCCACCGACACTTTTACTGCACAAACTTTAAATTCCGGAATTTTGCACACCGGGTCCAAAGCGGCATTTGTCAGGCGGTTAGCTGCGGCGTTTGCGTAATGGAAGGGGATAAAGATATTTCCCGGCAATATCTTATCAGATACCCTTGCTTTTACCTCAATTTCTCCTCTGCGCGAAGCCACCCGAATCTTTTCGCCTGAACAGATGCCGTGAATGTCTGCATCTTTTGATGAAATTTCAGCAAAGCACTCCGGCGCGCGCTCATTCAAGCCTTCGGATTTCATCGTCATAGTTCCGGTGTGATAATGATAGAGAATTCTGCCGGTGGTGAGATAAAGCGGATATTCGCTGTCCGCTACTCCAGCAGGCGGGAGATATTCAATCGCATGAAACTTTCCTTTTCCGCAGGTGAACTGACCGATATGCAGAATCGGCGTTCCCGGATGTTCCGATGTCGGACAGGGCCAGTGCAGCCCGTCATCTTCGATGCGGTCATAAGTTATACCGCTGTATGAAGGCGTTACCTTTGCCATCTCATTAAAAACAGCTTCCGTGTTTTCATAAGACATTGCATATCCCATACGCGTGGCGATTTCGCAGGTAATTTTCCAGTCAGACAGCGCCGCTCCGGGCGGCGGAATGGCTCGCCGGATACGCTGAACTTTCCGTTCCGTATTCGTAACTGTGCCGTCTTTTTCGGCAAAACACGCAGAAGGCAGCACCACATCGGCAAGCCTTGCGGTTTCTGTGATGAAAATATCCTGTACTACCAAAAAATCGAGATTTTTCAGACATTCCTCAGTATGATTCAGGTCAGGGTCGGACAGCATGGGGTTTTCGCCGATAATATACAATGCCTTCAGACTTCCCTCATGAGCCATCGGCAGCATCTGAGTGACTGTATTGCCGGGCTTGTCCGAAAGTCCCTCAACACCCCACGCCGCCGCCATTTTCTTTACCGCATCGGGATTCGTGACCGGCTGATACCCGGAAAAGACATTGGGAAGCGCGCCCATATCGCACGCGCCCTGCACATTGTTCTGTCCCCGAAGCGGATTGACGCCGCCGCCCGGTATTCCCATGTTTCCGCAGAGCATCGCAAGATTTGCCAGAGATTTTACATTGTCCGTTCCTGTGCTGTGCTGCGTGATGCCCATGCAGTAAATAATACTTGCCGCTGGCGCAGCGGCATACATTCTTGCCGCGGCAATAAGGTCTTTTGCGGGAATGCCGGTCACATTTTCTACAAACTCAGGCGTATATCTTTCCACGCATTTTTTAACGTCATCAAAACCTGCTGTTCGTTCTTCTACAAATTTTTTGTCGTAGAGATTTTCTTTAATGATGATGTGCATCATGCCGTTAATCCAGCATACATCGGTGTCGAGTCTCTGCGAAAGCTTTATTTCTGCAAATTTGCTGATTTGAATCTCACGCGGATCCGCGACAATCAGTTTGGTCTTTCCGAATCTTACAGCCTGTTTGATAAAGTTGGACATGACCGGATGGTTTTCGGTAGGATTGGAACCGGTAATCAGAATGACATCCGAGTTTTTGACATCTGAAATCGGATTGGTCATCGCTCCGCTTCCGAATGCCGCAGCCAATCCGGCAACTGTAGAAGCATGACAGAGCCGGGCGCAGTGGTCCACATTGTTTGTCTTCAATACAGCTCTGGCGAATTTCTGAGCAATGTAGTTATCTTCATTGCTGATACGGGCAGAGGAAAGCAGCCCCATACTGTTGCTGCCGTGTTCCTTTCGGAACGCATCGAATTTTTTCGCGACAAGATTCAATGCCTCGTCCCATGATGCTTCCCGAAACATGCTGTTTTCTTTGATTAAGGGATGTTTCAGCCGTTCCGGGCTGTTGATAAAGTCAAAGCCGAATCTTCCTTTGACACAAAGGCTTCCGTGATTAGGCGCGACATCTGCATCCACGCCTGTGACTTTCACTACTTCATCTCCTTTGCTGTGAAGATACATCTGACAGCCTACGCCGCAATAACTGCATGTCGTGCGGACTTTTTCTGTCTCCCAATGCCGGACTTTATAACGGGCATCTTTTTCCACCAGCGCGCCCACCGGACATGCCTGAACGCATTCTCCGCAGAACACGCAGTCCGAATCTTTCAGGGCTTTGTCATCTGCGGCTGCGACTTTTCTCTTTGTCCCTTCATAAGCAAATCGAATGGCATTGTTGACCTGAACTTCATTGCAGGCTCTGACGCATTTACCGCATCCGACACAGCGTGAAAAATCCCGGATAATGAAAGGGTTAATCGTTTCCATGGGATAGGCTGTTTCTGTTTTCGGGTATTTCCCGCCGGCAACGAGATAACGGTAGGCAAGTTCCTGAAGCCTGCAATCGCCCCAGACCGGACATAATTCAGCACTATTGTCGTATCGCTGCGTCTCAATCTGAAACTGTGTCCAATTGTCTCTGTTATCGGAACCGAGAACCGCACAGTTGTGATTTCCCGAAGCGAGCATTGCCCGAATGACTTGCCGTCTGGCTTCAACAACTTTCGGCGATTCGGTGCGAATCACCATGTTTGCCGATGCGGGTGTTTCACATGCGCGTACAAGGTCGGGAAACCCTGCAATTTCAACCACACACATTCCGCATTCACCCGAGGAAACGGCGCGTTTCAGGTAGCAAAATGTCGGAATATCAATATGATTTTGCTCTGCAACTGAAAGAATCGTTTCTCCGGCATGAAAGGAGAGCGGATTTCCGTTGATTATAATAGGATATTTTTCAGTCATTTTTTATGCCTTATCTTTAAGTAGTATAAATATTAGTGATTCGGAAATGGCAGGGAGAATGCCTCACGTCCGTTTCCTCACTTTTGCTGTTTCCTTCATTTTATTCTCCCAAGTAAATCATGAACCTATCTCAGTATTCAAAAACCTGCCGAACAGAATATGTTGAAAATTTTTTTACAACTGTATTTTGCGGTCTGACATAATACTGGGATAGGTTCATCATAAGTTTTCTGAGAAACCGAGTTTCTTAAAGAAACTCGGTTTCTTTGCCCGAATATAAAAAACATACGGGACAGCCGGAAATAAATCTTGTAAAAATAGTGGATTACATGAAAAAAATAATGTGTGATCTTTCGGACTGCCCCGTTACTACCTGACCTGGGTAGAAGTCTTGAACCTTGCTCATGTAAAGCCGAAGCCGAAAAACAGAAACATGAATTTTTACCTGACAAGCAGATTTAATTAAAAACAGTTTAATTATATTATATAACAATGTTTGTCAATTTGATAATATCTATATTTAATATGTATCGTATAGAAAAAAGCTATTATAAACAGTGTCGGCAGATAGAATATTCTCTGAAAAAGTCCGAGCTGCGAGCATAAGCGGGCGGATTCAACTGTGTAACGCCTAAAAAAAACAAATTTTCTGTATGCACTTTTCCTGAATAGTATGGTATATTCAGAATAAAAATCTCTCGCAAAGACGCTAAGAGCGCAAAGAAATACAGGAGGATTTCCGAGAAGCTCATTTTTTTATAAAAAAAGCTTTTCTCTGCGGTCTTTCGTCTTTGCGAGAGACTTTCAGATGATATCTATAATACAAATTGCGAGTTAAAAATAAAGGAAGTAGTCACGATGAAAATCCTTCTGATTTCAGCCAATACGGAACAGATGAACATGCCTGTGCTGCCGCTGGGAACTGCCTGTATTGCCGCAGCGGCGCAGAACGCAGGGCATGAGGTCAGCACGCTGAACCTGATGGCGCAGCAATTAGACATTCGGACTTTGCTGGAACAGGCTGTCAGCGACTTATCTCCTGATGTCATCGGCATATCGGTGAGAAATATTGACGATCAGGCGATGGAAAATCCCAAATTTCTCTTAAAGCCGGTCAAAGACCTTGTTGCCGAATGCCGCCATCTCTCAGGCGCGCCGATAGTTCTGGGCGGAGCGGGCTACAGCATTTTTCCGAAAAGTGTGCTGGCATATCTCAACGCCGACATGGGCATACAGGGCGAAGGCGAAAAAGCTTTTGTCATGCTGCTGGAACGTCTTGAACAAAAAGCGGATATCTCAGATGTTCCGGGACTTTGGCTCCCGAATGCCGGATGCCGGAAAAATGTCTCACCCTCAAAGTCTCTTGACGACTATGCGCCGCCGCTCCCGAATGTTCATCTGAGCCTGCCTTCGGGCTTGAAAGATCAGGAAATCTTTATGCCGTTTCAGACCCGGCGGGGATGTCCTATGGATTGCAGTTACTGTTCTACTCCCACGATTGAAGGGCGCATCATGCGAAAACTTCCGCCGGAACGTGCGGTCAGTCTGCTGTGTCAGTATGCAGACGCGGGATTTACTCGTTTTTTCTTTGTGGATAACACCTTCAATTTTCCCGCATCCTACGCGGAAGCACTTTGCGAGAGAATCATCGCATCGGGGATCAATATCTCATGGCGCTGCATTCTGTATCCTTACAATGTTACAGAAAAGCTTACTGAAAAAATGGCAAAAGCCGGATGCAGAGAAGTCAGTCTGGGATGTGAAAGCGGTTCTGCCGAAATCCTTGCCGGAATGAACAAAAAATTCCGACCGGAAGATGTGCGCCGCATTTCAAAGATGCTTAAAAAACAGAGGATTCGTCAGATGGGATTTTTATTGCTGGGCGGTCCCGGGGAGACAAAAGAAAGTGTTGAAGAAAGTCTTGATTTTATGGATGACTTAGACCTTGAAGCTGTGAAAATCACCGGAGGCATTCGGATTTATCCGCATACGAGGCTGGCGGATATTGCAGTCAGAGAAAGCAGGATCACGGCGGATGATGACCTGCTTTTCCCGAAATTCTATATGACTGAGGGGCTGGGGGAATGGCTCAAAGAAGTCATTGCCGGGCGGACAAAAGAAAGACCGCATTGGATCATACGGAGTTGAAAGTCGGGGCAGTGATGAATCTCCTCCATGTCATTCTGAGCGAAGCGAAGAATCTCAGTAAAACGGCCCGGCTAAAACAGATAAACCCGTTCTACTTTTGGTTTCAGTAAAATGGGTTTCAAACCCGTTCTGCTTTTAGTCATTCTTCGCTGCCCCTTCGCTCCGCTCAGGGCGACATCTCCCCATCACCTACATCGCACCGCTACCAGAAATTCATCCTTATCCTGAAAGAAAGATCAAAGGGAATTTATTTCATTCATTTTGAAAAGTACTCATCAATAATCTTCTGGTAGATTCCGCTGCTATGGACAGTTTCAAAAGCTGTCTGTAATTTTTTCACCGTTTCATGAGGCGTTTTAAGACCTGTCACCAGATAGTATTCTCCGCTCAGTTCTTCAATCATGTAAACCGATTTGATGTCATTCTCAGAATGTCCCAGCTTTTTAGCCAGATACATTCCTACCAGTTTGTTCATGCCGCAGAGATCAAATCTTTTAGAGAACAGTTTGTTCATATTCAGTTCATAATCCGCCACCCGATCCAATTTCAGCCCCAACTGCTTTTCATGCTTTCGGAGATGCTGGTCAATCACATCTTCCAACACCGTCCCGACAGTGTATTTTTTCAGGTCATTCAGTTGCTTAATTGAAATATCTCTTTCTTTCAATGAGAGAATCGCCTGTGTGGCAGGACCGACCACACCGACCCACTGAAATAGTTTTTCCCGTTCAGGCGTTCTGACAACGCAGTATTCAAAGACATTTGTTTCTTTCTGCGACATCTGATAGGCGCGGGCAAAGGGATATTGTCTAATCCCGGTTTCTATCCCGGCTTCTTTAAGTACAGCTTTGACAATCTGCGTGCTGATCCCCTTGATTTCTCCGTTTTCTTCATAGCTGAAGGGGGGATAGTAATCCATAATGACCTTGATCCCTTCGGCAAATGCCGCATTCCAGCACACCAGTACAACTACACCGGTCAGACACAATGTTTTCTTCATTTTTTCCTCCTTCTGTTTCAGTTAAAATGTTTTTTTCACGTCATTTCCAACTCTTGTTCAATTCTTTCATGGAGTAAAATCTTAACTGTCTCACCTCCTTTTTGTTTTAATTCATTTCACGGCAGCGATGCAGACGGAGTGATATGTCGTTTTATCAGACTTCAGCCGGTGATACTGATACAAGCCGTATCCTGTTGTTATAAAAATCAGACATTTTCGGAAATAAGCGATGCCCCCTTTTTATTAAAATGGATATTAAAAACGATATTAAAATCGGTATTAAAATCGGTCTCGCAAAGCACGCAAAGATCGCAAAGCCGCCGGAAATCGCAGAACAGACGCATTCTCTCTTTCTTCCTCTGCGCTCTCTGCGCCAAAGCTAAGAATAGACGCGAGAACCTTTTTTTATTTCCGAAAATGTCTATTATACCGTTGAATTTTTTCCCGTTTTTCTTCGCCGATTAAAAACTGTATGACAGTCTTCCCATAAAAGTTGTTCCCGGACACGGTATGTCATTCGGAACAAACCCTGAGACATCCGGGTCTCTGTGGTCTTCATTCAGCAGATTAAACCCGCTGATCTGAAATTCCATGCCTTTTGTGAAAATATCTTTGAATCTCAAAGAGATATTCAGCAGCCAGCGTTCATTTACCGGGTCTCTGCTGTCTTTGCGGACAAGATTTTCACCATCCCATATCATTTCTTCGCTTCTGTCTCTTTTGCTCACATAATTCAGCGAGACATTGGAGATAATCTTTTCGGTAAGTCCGTGATTGATACCGATATTGCCGTAAAACACAGGGATGTTGCCGGGGTTGAAATCACTCTGCGTCATATCAGTACCTTCAATGACTGCTCCGGTTGTGTCTTTCACCTCCTGCCATGTAAAATTGAGATATGCGGAAGTGTTTTTGCCGAAAGAGGCTTTCAACTCTGTTTCAACGCCGAAAGATTCTGTTTTTCCGACATTTCTGTAACTAACATCAGCGACAACAAAATCAATCAGATTGTCTCCCGTGATATAAAATCCCGTGACAGTTCCGGTGATATTTTTCGTGAAATTATAGCCGATAAGACCTTCGGCAGTTGTTATTTTTTCCGGTTTCAGGTCCGGATTCCCCTTTGCAGGCGTGTTGTCCGTATAAAGTTCTACAAAATTGGGTGCCCTGAATGCTTTTCCGTAAAGCGCTTTGAACCAGAGATTTTCTGCGGGCGCATACACAATGCCGAAACGGGGATTGGTGCTTGAGCCGACATCATCGTAATCATCATATCTTGCTCCGACAGTAATTATCAGATTTTCCACGTTTTTTTTCAGAGAAAGCAGTTTTTTCAAATCTGAAACGCACTGAAAATATCCGGCAAAAATATCTCTGTCTTCATCTCTGTTCCAGTTTCCGTGTTCTGAGACATCTGTGTATGGAAAATATTGATATGGAAAGGGATCGTAAATTCTGTCGCCCAGTTCGAGAAAATTTCCGGTCATATTGGCGTTTGAGTATGTTTTTATGTCGAACTGCTTTGTATGCTCATAAGACATGCCCGCGACCATCTGAATCCCCGGATACAGTTCATAATCGCCCGTGGTTTCCATTCCTGAAACAGACCACTTGCCGTAAGTGCCTCCGATTATGCCTTCATCTGCCGGAAATCCGATATGCAGCGCTGCTGTTTCTTCGGGATAACCTTCATAATCTCCTTCGTAAACAGAGTAGTCATGATATGCTTTTATCAGCAGATTTCCTTTGTCGCTTATCGGAAATTTGTAACCGAGTTCGCCGTAAGCATAACTCATCTTCATATCATCTTCATCAGTCAGTATGAAATTGACGCCGATGGGCGACATGGTTTCGGTTTTCTGAAAAAAACCTGAAAAATACAGTCCCTTATAACTGAGATTGGTATGAAATGAGTGATGCTGTGTTTCGCCTGTCATTTCTCTTGAAGCAGAGGGCGCAAGTCTTCCGCCGTACATGGCGACAGCAGCCGGATCAGATGCCATGTCGGATTCAACGGTTCCGTCATATCCGTCTGTCCGGTAGTATTCTGCATATAAATAAGCTTTCAAATAGTCATGTTTATATGACAATTCCGCGTAAGGCTTTACCGTGTCGAAACTTCCGTATTCGACAGAGAGACTTGAAGGCTTATCGCCTCCGTGTTTTGTAATGATATTGATGACGCCGAGAAATGCGCCTGTCCCGTAAAGCGCGGAGCCGGGTCCTCTGATAATTTCGATTTTCCTGATATTGCCGACAGGTATTTTGTCAAAAAAAATATCGGCGTCTCCCCAGAAAGGCTGAAAACCGTGTCCGTCTATCATAATTTTGATTTTTTCGACTCCCGATGAAGTCATGCCCCTGATGTATGTCTTATGCAAGGGATAAAATCCCAGATCCGTCAGGTCAAATCCCGGCACGGTTCTTAATACGTCAACGATAGTTCTTGCGCCCGTGTTCCGGATGTCTTCATCGCTAATGACTGATACAATTGACGGGGCTTCTTTTTCGGTCATCTGCGTTTTGGTTGCAATGGTTACAACAACCGCATCTGCCTCCGCTTTAATCCATCTGAGTTCTTCATCAAGAGCGATGTCTGCCAATTGCGTTGCTCCCGGCAGTTCCTGAGCAGAGACAGAAAATCCCGAACCGGCAATCATTGCCAATACGACAAACATCCTGAAAATTCTGTAAATATCCATAGTTCCTCCTTTTTGTTTTTAATGTCATGTCATTCTGAACCGTTCCGGTGTCATTCTGAGCGAAGCGAAGAACCTCATTT
>JAIFKL010000205.1 GCA_020049595.1 Desulfobacteraceae bacterium | reverse complement strand
GACGGCAATTTCACAGGACAATGGTATGATTATTATGAGCGTGCGCTTTCCTGCATGGAAGGCGAATGCTATCCTGCCGCGCTTGCCGATCTGGAAGAAAGCATCTGTCGCCGAAGCGATGACCGCCGCATGGCGCGCAGCCTCGGTATGCACTTTGTTGATTATTTTCCCCATCGTGAAAAAGGTCTGATTCATTATCTGATGGGAGAAGATGCGGCAGCCGAGTCGGAACTGGAACTTTCGATTCGCCAGTATCCCTCTGCAAAAGCATTGTTTTATTTGGATAAAGTCCGCAAACGCATCATGGAGAAAAGCAGGGGGCAGGGGGCAGGGGGCAGGGGGCAGGTTTGTGTTCCGCGTCTTGTCGTTTGGGGGTCAGGGGTCAGGGGTCAGGGGTCAGAGGACTCACCGCTGACCTCTCACCCCTCACCCCTCACCCCTGACCTCGAAATATATACCGCTGCCGATCCCGTTGTAATTTCCGGCATCGCGGAGGATGAGCAGTATGTTTCCGAAATTATGCTCAATAATCGCCCCGTATTTATGGAATCAAGCGGAAAAAGCGTGTCTTTCCGGAAAGAGATTCTGCTGGCAGAGGGAAAGCACAGAATTGACATCAGCGCCAAAAACCTGCTCGGCGGCACAGCAGAACGCCGGATAATCTTGCATGCGGACAGAGCGGGTCCCGTCATAACGCTTACGGCAGCGGATGCCGAGAACGGCATACAGGGGCGGATTTACGATGAATCCGGCGAAATTTTCCTTACAGCCGACGGCAAAGAATTTCCGGTTCCGAAAGGAAAGAACGTGCCGTTTTCCATAGCGGTCCAAGCCGGAACAGCGTATATGCTGCTCTCGGCAAAAGATAAATTGGGAAATCAGACAGAAGCCGAAGTCAGCATTGAATCGCCGGCTGAGGAAAATCTGCTGATGGCAGATGCCGGCACTTATGTTTTTGAAACAGCGGAAAAAAACGCCTATCCGAAAATTATTTTAGATGAATGGCAGGACAGGGAAAGGGTTTTTCTGGAACATATTCAGATCAAAGGAAAAGTCAGAAGCGAAAATCTCATCCGCTCTCTGAATATCAATGATATGCCATTGATACAGGATCCGGGAACTGTTGTTTACTTCAGTTATGTTATGCGGCTTGAAGAAGGCGAAAACCGCATCCGCATCATTGCCGAAGATGAATCGGGCAGTGCAAAAAGCAAAGTCATAGCGATCACAAGAGAAATTCCCGAAGCCTTCAAAATGAAATACCGTTACTGTCTTGCCCTGCATCCCTTTGATCTTCTTTCTATAACAGAAAAACAGGCGGCTGAGACAGAAGCAAATCTTTTTCAGCATTTTTTTTCAAAACAGTTCAATGACCGCAAGCGTTTTCAGATAATGATGCGGAAAGACGGGGAATCTGTAAAGCGAATTTTCAATTCGCCTGAGAGCGATTTGAATCTGATTTTAGCCGGGCGCTCTACTTCTGTAAAGCGAATTTCCGATTCGCTTCAAATCGCCGATGCAAAAACAGATCGGAACCGCTCTGCACAAATCCGTCCCGATGCCGCCGTATTGGGCAATCTGTATAAAACCCGAAACGGAATTGAAATCGCCGCACGGTTTGTTGACATTCAAAGCGGAGAAATTCTTGCAATAGAAGACGCTTACAGCGAGACAGCCGATCATGCGGCGTTGGCGTCCCTGTCTGAAACATTGGCAGAAAAATTCCACAGAAAATTCCCGATGATGGATGCCGGTATCACGCAGATTCAAGCTGACAACTGCATGATAAAACCGGAAAAACGGAGGACTGAAACGGGGCAGATAAAAATGAAATGGCCGCTGATTGTGTATCGTCAGACAGTTCCGATGCCCCGCGCCGGCGCTGATGCGGAAATAATCGGGGATGCCCGGATTGACGGAATCAGCGATGAATATTACCGGATAAAAATGACAGCCCCCCGGGAGATTGCCAATATCGGAATTAACGAGGGAGATAGGATCATAACCCGATGAAAAAGAAACTCACACATAAACAAGAACGGGAGATTCTGAATGAATGTATTGTTTACAGACGATGCGAGAAACTGTCCCGGCAGTACCGGAACCTGATTTACACAACGGTTCAGAAAACATTTATCTATAAAAACGCACCGTTGTCAAAAGAAGAACTTGAAGAGGTTCAGCAGGATGTTTTTGTCCGGCTCTTTGACGACGATTGCAGAAGGCTGAGACAGTACAAAGAAGGCGGGGGCAGGAATCTTGCGGGATGGATTATTCTGATTGCCAACCGGACAGCACTGAATCATCTCAGGAGCAAAGACCCCCACGCTGTTGTGAGCCGACAATATCTGATGCTGTTTGAAGACATCAGAGAGGAATTTGACATCGGGCAGGAAGTCAACCGTCTGGAAGCCCGTCAGAAGCTGATGAAAATCATAGAGGCGTTAAAACAACTGGCGCCCCTTGAAAAAAAAGTTTTCACTCTCCACTATCTTGAAGACCTCTCTCTGTCGGAAATCGCTGTCCGCCTGAACAGGGAAATCGGAAATATTTACACTATCAAATCCAGAGCCGTCAAAAGACTGAAAGAGTTTGTGGGGGAGTGATGCGTAAAAACAACCGCGAAAGCGTGAACCACGAAAGCACGAAATATACGAAGAACACGAAAGCGTGAACCACGAAAGCACGAAATTTAGGAAATACACGAAAGCTATTTCGTGTTCTTCGTATCTTTCGTGCTTTCGTGGTTGTTTTCGCTGCTGCTGATTGTAAGAAATTTTTATTTCCTGTGTATTCTCTAAATACAAACTAAGGAGGTATCATAATGACAAATTTATGCTTGGATATTGATATTCTTGCTGCATATATTGACGGCTCACTCAGCGACGATGAAAAAAAAGCGGCTGAAACGCATATTGCATCCTGTGACGAATGTATGGAAGAATTTGTGCTGGCAACGCTTTTGCTCAATGATGAAGAATTGGCGGAATACGAACCCGAATATTCACAGATGTCTCGGCAGACGGATGCACAGACAGCTTTGCACGAAGCCGGAGACACAATCAGAACAAAAATTTCGGACTGGCTTGCGGCATTATCGCCGCCCGAATGGCTGTTACCGCAAAACAGCCTTTCTTTTGTCCGAGGTTCAAAAGACAGAACAGATGCGCCATGTTCCATATTTGTAAGAAAAAGCATTAATGAATTGCAGGCTGAAATGTATATCGAAAAAAATGAAGACAGCCTTTCTTCGGAGCAGTGGCGTCTGTGGATTAAAGTTTTTAAAAACAGTGAAGCTGCAAAAAACGTCAGTCTCACGCTGATGAGAGAAGACGGGCTGCCATACGCACGCTTTCTGAATTACGGATATGTGCTTTTTGACAGACAGCCCTACGGTTCCTACAGCCTCACTGTGGAGCAGGCTGCTGACCTTAAATCGGAAAAAACGGAACCGTTTGAAAAAAATGTTCCCTACCGTTTTGAGATCAACAATGCAGGTTTCTATGAAAAATAATACGATTTATCTTGAAGCTGCCGGTGATAAAAACCGTCTGAAAATCGGCATTTATACGCCGAAAGACGTGATCTGGCATTATGAGGACCTGCCCGCGCATGAAGACAAGATCAGACAGACTGCCGTTTCAATGGCGGAAACCCTCAACCGCGCAAGCCGCAAGGGATGTTCCGGCGGGCATGAGTTCGAGCGTCTCAAATCTGTGGGGCGGATGCTCTGCGACGAACTGCTGCCGTTGGAAATCAAAGAAAAACTCAGAAAATCCGATGCCGAATATCTTATCTTAAAATTAGACGACCGTTTGGTGCATATTCCCTGGGAACTGCTCTGTGTGGATGAAAAATTTCTCTGCCAGCGTTTCAATATGGGACGGTTGGTAAAGACACACCAGAAAATCGCCGAAGGGAATGAGCGGAATCTGAGCAGTCCTTTAAGCTTATGGATAGTGGCAAATCCCAGAGGCGATCTTGAAATTGCGGGTTCCGAAGGCTTGAAGATTTTTCAGAACACAGCCGCTCTGAATCAGGAACAGAATCTGATTCTTCCCTGCCTGGATGCGGAAATCACGCCTGATGAAGTCAAAGAGAAAATAAAAAGCTATGATTTTGTTCATTTTGCAGGTCACGGAGACTACAGATCGCAGACAGACCCCGGCGGTGCCGCACAAAGCGGATGGAAGCTGTCCGGCGGGAATTTTACAGTAAATGACATAGACAGAATGGCAGGCGGCGCGGCAATGCCGGCATTTATCTTTTCAAATGCCTGTCAGTCTGCCCGGACCGAGGAATGGCATCGGAACTCGGCACCCGAATCAGCCCGCCCGGCTGAAAACAGACAGACAGATGCGGGAGAAGGCTCTTTCGGATTGGCAAACGCGTTTCTGCGCGCCGGCGTCAAGCATTATCTGGGGACATTCTGGGAGATCATGGACGAACCCGGGAGTCATTTTGCCGATGAATTTTATTCGCTTCTGTATGCGGGAGAGCCTGTGGGCAAAGCCGTCAGACAGGCAAGATGCAATCTGATTGAAAAATACGGGCCCGATACCTGCTGGGCAAGTTATATTCTTTACGGGGACCCCAGGACAAATTATTTCAGCCCGAACATGGGAAAAGCTTCAATCATTCCTCGTGAATCCGAACCTTCTGTGAGTCGGAGTACGCCTACAAGGGGTTCTTTTTTCAACTACGGACTCAATTCGGGCAGATTGAAAGAATTTCAGTATATGCTTGCTGCGGGTTTGGCGACAGTGCTGCTGGTATGCGCCATATTAGCAGGCAATTACATTGTCCGCCGGATCAGCCTTTACGAGCAGATAAAAATTCAGGAACTTCTCATCACGCAGGCAGAAAAAAAGCAGCAGAAAACCGAAGCCCTGTTTAATGAACTGATAAAAATTACAAAACCGGCACCCGCTTCCGAAACACAGGATTCCGGGACATTAACGCTGGCAATGGTTTTTGACTCGCAGATTTCTCTTTCGGATCAGAAAACAGAAAATCTTGCCGCCTTTGCCGTTCAGAGTCAGTTGATCGCTTATTCACGTTTTAAAATATTGGAAAGAAAATCTTTTGATAAAATCTTGCTGGAACTGATTTGGGAAAAACCCGAACATCTGAATCTGCTCATGCCGAATCTCCTTATTTTTCTTGAAGTTTATGACGAAGACAGACACCCGCTGGTGCTGATGCGCTTAGTGGATAAAAATACAGGGATTGTGATTGACAACCTTTTTGAAACATTGGAAAACGGAAAGCCTGTTTTTGCACAGAAAGAAAAGCTTTCTGAAAATCTTCTGGAAACGCTGAAAAAACATTACCCGCTCCGGGGTGAGGTTGCAGAAATTGCAGACGCCGGGGTTATGCTGAACATCGGAGACCGCGCCGGCGTCCGTATCGGACAATGGTTTAAGGTCATCGGCACAGACACGCTGCTGAAAGCGGTGTCAGTTGAAACAGATACCTGTATGACGACATTGAAAAAAGGTGATGCGCCGCCGCAGAAAGGCGCGGAGATTATTGAGAATTGAGAATTGAGAATTGAGAATTGAGAAATTTAATCCTCCTTTGACAGCCCTGATTTCAAAGGGGGAGTTTTTTTCTGCCTGCAACCCTGTCAATTCTCAATTCTCAATTCTCAATCAAATAATTTTCACATCCCCGACAAGAAAAGGCAGACAGCGCACTCCCACGCTTTTTTTCTTCACCCAGATTCGGCTCATGGGAATGGTTTCTCCTTCCGGATTGACAAGATTCGGAAGTTCTTCCATATAAGAAATATCGCTGACTTTGAACTCATAATAGAAGGCATTGCCGCTGTAAGGGTCCGCCACCAAAACAATCTTCTCGGCATCTGTGGGATGTCGCAGGGGAGACCCGGAAAAAGAAACATGATTCTGCTTTAATTCTTCCAAATTGTAAGGCTTTTTTTTCCTGTATATCTGAATCTCAAATTTTTTAGCTTCCTGAAGAAAATTTATAATCGGCATCTTTATAAACTCCTTTTATTTCTCACTTCTCACTTTCTCGGCATTCACTTCCTCAAAATTCAGAATATCCATATAGTCCCATTCCCGATAAGCCAGAACATAAATATGTTTGACGCTCGCCAGTTGTATCAGCTCTTCATCAAAGCGCAGAGAGGCAAATATCGGCACTGTCTGCTTTCCGCCGTATTCGGGAAACAACTGCTTAAAAATTTCTATTTTATCAATAAATTTATATAGATATTCTGCATTCGGCGAACTTTTGGTTTCCACGGCAAACACTCTGTCATCGCTTACGGCAATCACATCAAATTCGCCTGCCAGATTCAGCGGCTTGTTCTTTCGTTTGCGGCTGATCATAAAGTCTGTCACCTCGCAGTCGAAATATTTTGTGATAACCGGACGCACCGCTGGGGCAACAATGTCTTCCACTATCGTTCCCATTTTGTTTGCCAGATCGCCCCACTGCCTGTTCATCATCCGGCGATCCTGACGCATTTCGTCTTTGAAATCGCTCATCTCTTTTTTGAAATCGCTCATCTCTTTTTTGAAATCGCTCATCTCTTTTTTGAAATCCTGCATTTCACGGCTGAGTCTGTTTAACGAAGTATCAGTCTGAACAATAAAGCGGCCGAGGATTGACTCCAAACTGTCAACCCGTTCTTCAAGCAAGGGTTCGTCATACATAAGTTTCACCTTCTGTTTAATTGAGGGATCGGGTTTTTTTCAAGAAACTGACATCATGCCGTAAGCATTATCTTTATATCTCTTTTGACCAATCAAAACAAGCAAAATCTGATTCGGATAAGTTAATATGCGGAAATTAAAAGATATATCCTCAAAATGTTTCGACAGGCTCAACAACCGATGCCTGAGCGGAGCCGAAGGAACAGGCTCAACAACCTTGTTTCGACAGGCTCAACAACCGTCGAAGAGATTGCAACCAGCGAAGAATCTCTGTAGAACGGGTTATAAAACCCGTTTTACTTTATGAATCTCTGTAGAACGGGTTTAAAACCCGTTTTACTTTTGTTTCGACAGGCTCAACAACCGGCGAAGAGACTGCATTTTCCGAAAAAAATATTGACATTCGCATTTTTATGTTTATTCTTTCCGTAAATAATTTCAGGTGTTGTAAAACTTAACAGGGAATCCCGTGAAAATCGGGAGCGGGCCCGCCGCTTTCATCGGGGACAAATCTCACAAAAAATTGAGAATTGAAAATTGAGAATTGAGAATTGAAAATTGAGAAATGCCTCAATTCTCACTTAAAAGCCGGGAAGGTGTGAGTATGAGGATGATCCGAGAGCCAGAATACCTGCCTGAATGAAAAAAATACGCCGACCTTCGCGGACTGAGGGCAGGTGATCAGATTTCGAGGATAAAAAAGGGACATCCCCGGATCGAATTTATTTCGGTCCGGGGATTTTTTTTAACAATACTTAATAAGGATAGGAGTTACGCAGTTGAATCCTGCTTTTTTTTAACCGCAGAGAGCGCATTTTTAACCGCAAAGTTTCGCAAAGGAAAACGCAGAGTTCCGCAAAGATATGTTTAAAACTTTGCGTAACTTTGCGGGAACTTTGCGAAACTTTGCGGTTCATTTTTACGATGAGGAAATTCCATAAGCGTAACTCCTAAAGGAATAACATGAAATCCGCATTGACGATTCTGGCTGTTATATGCCTGAGCCTTTCGCCTGCCTTTTCCTATCCTGTCAGCCTGACAGATGTGCAGGGACATACTGTTATCATTGAAAAAAGACCGGAACGTGCCATTTCGCTTGTGCCGGGCATCACGGAAATTATCTTCCGGCTCGGCGCGGGCGATGCTGTCAGGGGCGTCACTCATCACGATACCTATCCGCCTGAAACCTCTGAGAAAGAGATTGTGGGCGGATTTTTTTCACCGTCTGCGGAAAAGATTGAGCAGGCTGCCCCGGATATACTTTTTGTCTCCGATATTCATAAAGACATCATTGCCCGCTTCAAAGACAAATGCCGGGTGATTCACCTGAAAACAGATGCGGTTTCAAGTCTTTATGCACATATCGTTCTGCTGGGAAAAATTTTCGACAGAGCAGATAAAGCAAATAAGCTTGTTGAAGAAATCAAATCCGATTTTGACATGATTGCCCGAAAAACGGCAAAAATTCCTGAATCTGAAAAAAAACGGGTGATCCGGCTCATGGGCGGCGACACGGTGATGACGTCCGGCGATGATTCTTTTCAGAATGAATACATCCGCCTTGCCGGAGGAATCCCCCCGAATTTAAACAAAAAAGGTCAGATTGTTCCGATAACTGAAGAAGAATGGACAGCATTCAATCCGCAGGTGATTTACGGCTGCGAGGGGGACAGGAAAACGGCTGAAAAATTTTTCAGTAAGCCCGGATGGAAAGATGCGGATGCTGTCAAAAACGGAAGAATTTTTTATCTTCCCTGTGATCTGACATGCAGGCTTTCAAGCCACGCCGGATATTTTACCGCATGGCTTGGGTCCCTGATTTACAGCGATGAATTTGCGAATGATAAAAATCAGATTATCCAAGATCACATCATCAAATCGGTTCCAGTTTCCCTGAACTTGGCTTATATAAAAGATATTCGGGTGGTTCATAGCTATGTATATGATTTTATACATAAAAGTCTGATGATAGAATTGAATTTGCCGATGGCGGTTGTGTCCACGCTGGAAGGCACCCGGGAAGGCATCCGTTTTCTGGGAAACAGCTATTCTCCGCCCCCGGCATGGCAGATTTATCATCGGCTCGAATTAAAAGAATCAAGAAAAAAACTCTGCAATATTCTGAAAATAAAAGAAAATGACAGCAGTTTTCTCTTTACCGGCGCGGACATGGACCATCTGGCAATAAAAAAACAGACATTCAAAGATATGGAAGTTTATGCGTTGGTGACTGCCGGCGTCAAATCCAATGCAGTACGAATGTCGAAAGATACCGGACTGTTTTATGAACCCGGAACCATCAACATGATTCTGCTCACCAATATGAAACTGAGTCATCAGGCAATGACTCGGGCAATTATTTCCGCAACCGAGGCGAAAACAGCCGCGCTTTGGGACACGGACATCCGCAGCACCTATACGCCCCTGTTGCACCCGGCAACAGGAACCGGCACGGACAACATCATTGTGGCGCAGGGAACCGGCGTCAGCATTGAGAATACCGGCGGACATACCAAAATGGGCGAACTGATTGCCAAAGCCGTTTACGAAGCGGTTCAGGATGCGGTTTACAAGCAGAACGGATTGGTAGGAAAACGGGATATTTTTGAACGCCTGAAAGAAAGAAAACTCAGTTTGTCCGATTTGTTTTCTTTGGAAGGGTGTGAATGCGATATGAAAAAAGGTGAACTTGCAGCCGCAATGGAAGAATTTCTGCTTGACCCGAATTATGCGGCATTTATCGAATCGGCGTTTGCCATCAGCGATGACTATGAACAGGGGTTGATTAAAAATCTGAATTTTTTCAGGATGTTCTGCGATCAGGTGGCGGAAAATATTGCCGGGCATAAGATAGAAAAAATGCAGGATTTTACTTCTGCCGAGCCTGTTCCAGTAGCGATAAAAATGGCATTTAATGCGGTGTTAAACGGTATTTTGGGCAGGCGGATGAATTAAATAAAAACGTATCTTCAAAAACAGGGAGCGAAGCTATGTTTTTGCCTGTGTTCGTGCTAATACGGATTCGCTTTCAAAAACGGTGTTCTCCGTGTCTGATTTCAGCCGGAAGCTTTTCAGGCGCCCGGCTGAAATCAGACGCGATTTATCTGTTTTTAGCCGGGTGTTTTCAGCCGGGCGCTGTACGGTCTGAATCTGTTTTAAGCCGGGCCGATCTTTGAAAGCGAATTGGTATAAGAAATGCTTGAATATCAGCCGATGTTCTGATATTTATTCATTTTTAACATAATAGAAAGGCACTGTACCCTTCAATCCGAAGTTCGGATATGAGAAGAAATTCAGAGAGAAAAATGCTTTTTGCAGCTATAAACAAGAGGAGAAAAAATATGTTTAACATGAAGAAATTTTTTGAAATACTGCTTATTGTCTCGGTTGTGTCGGGACTGCCGGGTTCGGCATATCCCAAAAGCCTTTTTGAACTGAGCGATGCCATATCTGCCTTGAAAGTTGTTGCCGGATATGACACTGCCTATCTGAATGCGGACTTGGACGGAAACGGCAAAACCGGATTGGAAGATGTGATTTGTCTGTTGCAGTTCATTGCGGATCTGCGCTGCAAAGAGACTTCTCTGGCGAAATTTTCATGCGATCCGCCGCAGCCCCAGGGCGGATATACAGGACCGATAACCATACAGTTTAAGGCAGATGCTTCCCCGTTTCCCGAAGGACCTGTCAAATATTATGAGTGGTATGCGGACGGCAAATCTATCTCGTCAGGCTCGTCGGACCTATTGACAGAAAAGATTTTTGAAGGAGAAAAAGATTGGTGGTGGGTTTCGCCCATTGTAAAAATAAAATTAAAAGTGATTACATGGGATATGTGTGAATATGAATCCGAACAAATGCTTATCATCAAAGCAGACAGCAGGTAGGCGGGGTTGAAAAACATAACCCGACCTACCGGAAAGCTGAAAAAAAATAGCCTGACCTGTCTTCTATTTGCTGAAATTTTTTTCGTTGAACAGAATACCAATTCGCTGTCAAAAAACGGTGTTCTCCGTGTCTGTTTTAAGCTTCGGCGCTTTTCAAGCGGTTTGAGCGATTTGAAAAATCGCTTTACGATTTGCGATCTGACGGTGTTCTCCGTATCTGTTTCAAGCCGGGCGATTTTCAAGCGGTCTGAGCGATTTGAGTCTGTTTTTAGCCGGGCGCTTTACGAGCTGAAAAGACCGATCTTTGAAAACGAATTGGTATAAGAACAACTTTTCCCTTTAGAAAAGGGGGAAATGCCGTGCTTACGTCGGACTCATGTTCACTTATTTAAAATTTTTTTCGTTGAACAGAATATCTCTCAGCCATTTTACGCCGAATTTTAAAAGCGATATTTCATCTGTTCTGATTTTTTCAAGCGTCTCCTTGTCAACCGTATAGCGTTTCAGAAAAGAACTCTCAAAAACAAACTCTCTGAATTTGTCAATATTGTAGCTCACCATGAAAAACATCTGTTTGCTCTGATCCGTCAGTTTGATGTTCGGCGGAAACGAGCGTTTCCTCACCAGCAAATCTGTCCATTCCGCATTGATTTCATCACTGATATCAACACCCTGATCTTTGCGCCATTCCCGGACCGTCCATTTCTTTTTTTCCTCAAAACCCAGACAGTGGGGTTCATGCACAAGAAAGTAGAACTCATCGTCATCCGCACCTTCCTTGTGGCTCAGGAATGCGCTTCCCAAAGGATAATAGCGGCAGGTGGTGGGTCTGTCTTTATAAACAAAGCATCCGTCATCGCGCACAAAAGGACAGGACTGCAAGTCATCATCCAAAAGCTTTAATATCACCACCGGCAGGTCGGTTTTTTCCAAGAGCTGGGGTTCTGTATAGATTGCCAGAAATTCCTCAGATGAGAGTTGCAGGCGGTTTTTGAGCCGGATAATATCATAAGGCGTCAGGATAATGTTGATGCCTCTGCAACACTTGGTGAAACATTTTACGCCTTTGTGGCATTCAAAATTAAGGTCGCTGTCGGGGCCCAGTTTTACCGGATCAATTCTTGCCTTTTCTTCGGATAAAGTCATTTCTTTTCCTTTTCGTATTAATAAATTGTAGTTATTTTCCTATCTTTCGTCCTTTCGTGGTAAAAATTCAGTGTGCATTCGTGGCGAAAATTTGAACCGCGAAAACACGAAATCCTTGAAAGTACGAAAGCATGAAAGAGAATTTCGTGTTTTTCCTATCTTTCGTCCTTTCGTGGTAAAAATTCAGTGTGCATTCGTGGCGAAAAAATATTTCTCACTTCTCACTTCTCACTTCTCAATTCTTGCAGCCGATCCGGATTCCAGCCAATCAAGCCGGCCCATGAATTGCCATCCTCCCCACGAAATTACATTTTCAGGATTCCAATTAGTCAAACCTGTCCATGAATTGCCGTCATAGAGATAAACACCGTTTTCACCGAAATCGGTCGCAAGTTTGTCTCCATACACGATTATATTCTCAGGATTCCAGCCGGTCAAACCCTTCCATGAATTGCCGTCATAGAGATAAAGACCGTAAGAACCGAAAGTTGCGACAAGTTTATCTCTGTATTCGGTCACATCTTCCGCTTGACCTGAAAATTCTGTCCACACTGTACCGTTATATATCCAAATGGCGTTATCGCCGAAATCTGCCGCGAGATTGTCTCCATACACGATCAGATTTTCCGGATTCCAGCCGGTCAACTCCCCACGAAATTACATTTTCAGGATTCCAATTAGTCAAACCTGTCCATGAATTGCCGTCATAGAGATAAACACCGTTTTCACCGAAATCTGCGGCGAACTTGCCCTTCCATGCAGTCATGTTTTCTGCATTCCAGCCTGTGAGTCCTGCCCATGAATTGCCGTCATATATCCACAGACCTTGGTTGTCGAAATCTGCTACGAGTTCATCAGGTTTTGCTATGACTGTTACCGTCACATAAGCACTGCTTTTGTCTCCGTCCGCATCGCTTACAGTGAAGGTTACATTATAAACCCCTGCTTTTGGAAAAGTTACACTTCCCGGGTCTTTTTTATCAGAACTTTCAATCCCGCCCCCGAAATCCCACAAATAGGTTAAAGGCAAATCTCCGGCTGTAACTGTTCCCAGAAAGTTGAAAGATTCTCCCTCAGTGATTATTATATCTGAAGTCGGGGCATCTATAATGGCTGAAGGTTGGGAGTCAATCGTTTCCATTAGAAAATCCATTCCATTTTTGCTCTCGAGTTCATCCCCGCTGGTTATCGTTTCACTTTCGGAGTTGTAACCGGCGGCGCTGACTGTTATCGTAATTTCTATGTTTGGATCAGCATGAGGAATAACATAAACCCCATCTGATAATATATGAGGCTTATAGTCGGGGACGGTACTGATTTGCACATTTGAAATCGGCTTGCCGGAAGAATCTGCCACCCGACCGCTGATGCTTATACTTTGAAAGTTGCCGCTTCCTTCAGGCGTATATACACGAAGATCATACGAGGTGCCTGAGTTAAAAGACTCATTTGTCTTATTCCGAAGTTTTACATAGTAAAAGCCATCAGACGGGGATTCCCATTCAATCTCAGCAGTCTTCCCTTCGCCTCCGCCATCTGGTTCTCGCGGTATTGTTTTTCCGTCATCGCCATAAATTTCAATAATAAAATCGCAATGCTGTTGAATACCTTTCACTTCATAAGGAATTGCCTGAATCGTATAAGTTTTTCCCTGTTTTCCGTAGAATCTTACCCAGTCTTCATCGTCGGCTTCATAAAAATTGTGGTGCTGGGGATTTATGTCATCTGCAACAATAGAACTTGCATTGAGACAGTCATCATCTCCGTCGCCATCTTCATAAATATCAGGTCCCGATGCCTGATAAACAAGGAACGGATTTGCACAAAGAGATTTGTTATCTTCCTTGTCTATGGCATAGACAGCTATATGATAAGCGCCGAAGATTTCAAAACCCTCATATTTAAACTCATATTTGTCGTTATTGTCGTTAGTTAATTTCAGGTCTATTGTTATCGGCGCAGAGACCGGAAAAAAGAAGTTTCCCACATTATAACCCGGCGGTGTTATGACAGCCTGAACTTTTTGGACAGCCGTGATGCCGGCGACATCCGCACTTATTATCGCAGAAGTCCCTCCTCCTGTTAAAACTTCATCAGGGATACCCTTAACCAGCAGTTCATTGCCTGAAATCTTAATGCCAAAGCCGATGCTGTAATCCATGGCCAATTTGCCGTCCGAGTCCTCGCTTTTTCCATCGCCGTTATCATCCAACTGCGCTTCCTGAGCGCCG